>JBIIGP010000038.1:0-11904 GCA_044236415.1 Acidimicrobiales bacterium
GCAGGAGTTGGAGTTGGAGTTGGAGTTGGAGCCGGAGCAGCCGCAACGGGTGCAGGTGCTGGCGGTGCTTCGACAACGGGTGCCGGCGCAGGAGCGGGCTCGGGTTCGGGGGCAGGAGCCGCCGCAGCGGGAGCGGGTGCAGGTGCAGCAGCGCCATCGCCGACAACAGCGATGATCGTGCCGACATCAACGGTGTCGCCCTCGGCAACACGAATCTCAGTCAGAACGCCACCGACCGGCGACGGAACTTCAGAGTCAACCTTGTCGGTGGACACCTCAAACAAGACCTCGTCTTCAGCAACGGAGTCGCCGACTGCCTTGAACCACTTTGTGATGGTTCCTTCAGTGACGGACTCACCAAGTTGCGGAAGTTGAATCTCTGCCATGGAATCCTCCGGGATTCAGCCGTGAAGTGAGCGACCGGTGAGAGCAAGAACGCTTTCACCAAACAATTCGCTCAACGTGGGGTGCGGTTGGATGAAAGCGGCAACGTCGTCGACGTCGGCTTCCCAGTTGACTGCGAGATAGGCCTGACCAAGTTGTTCGGTAACCCATGGGCCGACCATGTGAACACCAAGCAAGCGACCGCCGGTTCCGTCCGAACGCTTTTCGGCAATGACCTTCACCATGCCCTCGGGCTCGCCGAGGATAAGTGCGCGTCCGTTACCTGTGTAGCGGTGCTTGCTCACGATCACATCGAAACCAGCCTCCTTGGCTGACTTCTCGGTGTGACCAACAAAACTCACCTCGGGGTGGCAATAGATGCACCACGGCACCTTGGAGTAATCGATCGACATCGGATCTTCACCGAGCATGTCGCGAATGGCGAGCATTCCTTCAGCGAAACCAATGTGAGCAAGCGCTGGCGTTGCGATGAGGTCGCCAACTGCCCACACGCCGGGCTCGCCGGTGCGGCAATGAGCATCGACAACCACATGGCCGCGATCGCTCACAGCAACTGCCGTTCCGTCGAGGCCAAGGTTTTCGGAGAGAGGACGACGACCGACCGAGACAACGACCATGTCGACATCGACGGTTTCGCCTTCACCGAACTTCACGGTGGTGCCCCCGCCGAACTTGATGTCGTGTCCGTTCACCGAAACTCCGGTGCGAACAGTGATGTTGCGGTCCTTGAATGACTTGAGAACAACACGTGTGATGTCTTCGTCGCAGCCAGGAAGGATCTGCGGAAGGGCCTCGAGGATCGTGACCTCGGTGCCGAGATCGGACATCATCGACGCGAATTCGCATCCGATTGCCCCGCCACCGATGACAACAGCAGTCGCCGGCAACTTCTGAAGCGAAAGCAGTTCGTCCGACGTAAGGACGGTGACGCCATCAACATCGAAACCTGGGATCGTGCGAGGCACCGAGCCCGAGGCAAGGATCACATTGGTGCCGTGAAGTTCAACATCGCCCGATGATCCACCAGAAACTTTGACGACATGACCGGCATGCAATGTTCCGATGCCGTCATAGACCGTGACCTTGCGCTTCTTGAGGAGCCCAGTGAGACCGCCAACAAGGCCGTCGATCACGCCCTGCTTGCGGGTCTGTGTCACGGAGAAATCGAGCACGGGTTCAGAAGTCGTGAGACCAAAGGCCGCAGCACTTTCGATCGCACGGCGAATTGATGCAGTTTCGAGAAGTTCCTTGGCGGGGATACAGCCAACGTTGAGGCAGGTGCCGCCGATGCGGTTCTTCTCAATCAAGGCGATGTTGAGTCCTGCCGATGCTCCATACAGGGCGGCGGCATAACCACCGGGACCGCCACCAATGATGACGACGTCGAAGTTCTCGGCCATTCGGACCACCTCTATCGCGACTACGGGGACCCTGATCCTACCGGTGTGGGGACCGGAGCCTGACCGATACTTTCCGCCCCCGAGGCCAAGACCGAAGTTCGTCGATCAGCGGGCCGCGAGGAACAATTGAGCTGCGGCAGCAGCCAAGATCGCCAAACCGCAGGCCAAAGAGAGAAGAATCAGTTTTCGGGTACTCATGGACCACAGAGAGTATCGGGACTGGCCATGAGCCTGAGATCACAGAATCGGGCGTCGCGGGCATAGGAACGCTGGTTTCGGTGTTACACCTGCCTGTCCCCCACTTCCAGGAGTATCCGTGAAGATCGCCATCACCGGAGCATCGGGCCTTATCGGCCGCTCGCTCACGACATCGCTTACAAAAGACGGACATCAGGTGGTGCCAGTCGTGCGCCGAGCCACAACGAGCGCAACTGAGACCATCGAGTGGAACCCAGCGGCCGGAACGATTGAAGCCGCCAAGTTCGAAGGCGTCGATGCGGTTGTTCACCTCGCTGGCGCCGGCATTGGTGATAAGCGCTGGTCAGAGTCCTACAAGCGCGAAATCCTTGAGAGTCGCACGAAGGGCACTGAACTTCTTGCCAGCACCCTTGCATCGCTCGACGCTCCGCCGTCGGTCATGGTCAGCGGATCAGCGATCGGCTTCTATGGCGACACCGGCAACACGGCCGTCGACGAAACCGCGCCTGCCGGAAACGACTTCCTCGCCAATGTGTGCGTCGAGTGGGAGGCAGTCGCAGCCCCGGCGATAGCCGCCGGAATTCGCGTGCCGTTCCTGCGCACCGGCATCGTGCTCACCGCAGATGGTGGAGCGTTGGCAAAGATGCTTCCCCTTTTCCGCTTCGGGCTCGGTGGCCGCATGGGCTCGGGCAAGCAATGGTGGAGTTGGATCTCAATGGCCGATGAGATCGGAGCAATTCGCTGGCTGATTGACAATGACATCAGCGGACCCGTCAATGCGACTGCGCCGACACCGGTCACCAACCAAGAGTTCACAAAAGCCCTCGGCGAGGCAATGCACCGCCCCACCTTGGCACCGGTTCCTTCATTCGGCCCGAAACTCTTGCTGGGCGCCGAACTGGCCGACGCACTGCTCTTCACCAGCACCCGCGTACTTCCAGGGTCGCTTACCGCCAGCGGTTATTCCTTCGCCCACCCCACAATCGACGCCGCACTTCAAGATGTACTCGCGTCGAAGACAGCAGCCTGAGAGACTGACGCCATGATCACTCCCAAGGCAGAACGTCATGTTTCCACGAGCCGTGTCATTGCGGCCCCGGCGCAGGAAATCTTCGAGGTTCTCGCCGACCCGGCGAAGCACTCAATCATTGATGGGTCCGGCAGCCTCGTCGAAGCGAAGGGAAATCCGCCTCGACTCTTTCTTGGCGCCAAGTTCGGCATGAAGATGAGCTTCCACGCCACGATGCGCAACAAGGTCGTCGAGTTTGAGGACGGCAAGCAGATCGGTTGGCGTCATATTGGCCAGCACATCTGGCGCTACGAACTCGAACCTGTCGAAGGCGGCACGAAAGTGACCGAAACCTTCGATTGGCGACCGAGCCCGCTCCCGTGGCTTCTTCAGCGACAAGACATCCCCACGAAGAATCTTGCGTCGATGGAAAAAACTCTCGGGCGGCTCGACACCTATGTAACAACTGGGAACGTGCCGGAATCTTGAACTCGTGAGCGAATCACTTGAATCGCTGGTTCCGCTCGGCTGGGATCCAGCGTGGGCGAATACTCTCGCCACGACCGTCCACGGCGCCGAACCCGGTCGAGTTCTTCAGCATCACGGGGTTGCGCTTGTGCTTGCATTGGCGGACCGAACCGAAACCGTGATGCTCACACTTCGACTCGAACCACAGCCCACCGTTGGTGATTGGATCGCGTTGAAAAATGGCGAAGCCGTCGCTGTCCTCCCGCGGCGCTCGCTTTTACGCCGCAGAAACGCGCACGGCGAAGGTGAACAGCAACTTGCTGCCAACATCGACAAGGTGCTGCTTGTCTGCGGACTCGACCGACCAGTCAAGGATGGACGTATCCAACGTGGTACCGCAATCAGTCGAGATGCTGGTGCAGAGCCCGTTGTGGTCCTCACCAAGGCCTCGCGCGAGACCGATGTCGAAGTTGATCCTCAGCGAGCAGCCGACGAAGTGCGCGCCGCCCACCCCGGCATCGACGTCATCGTCACATCAGTCAAGGAAGGGGTCGGCATCAACGAACTTCGTTCCATCATTGGCAACGACACCGTCACGCTGCTGGGCGAATCAGGCGCAGGCAAATCAAGCATCGTGAACGCGCTCATCGGCGATGACGTCGTCGAAACCGGAGATGTGCGCGAGAGCGACAGCAAAGGTCGCCACACCACCACGACTCGCGAACTTCACTTACTGCCTGGCGGCGGCGTTCTGATCGACACACCAGGGATTCGCGCAGTTGGTCTTGTTGCCGACAACGACGGGGTTGCGGAAACGTTCGCCGATGTCGACGACGTTGCTTCAACCTGCCGCTTTGCTGATTGCCAACACGAGGGCCAACCCGGATGTGCCGTTGCCAAGGCGTTAGCCGACGGGACTCTCAACACTCAACGAGTTGAGGCTTGGCGCCGACTCGGAGCGGAAACCGATGCAACCGAACCGGTCACTCCCCGATCGAGCGCACCGCCGCGACGATCTCGTCGACCGGACGAAAGGTAAGCCCGGCCGCTGCTCGCCGAGCCCAGCGGATGACGCCGTTGGCATCGATGACGAACACTGAGCGTCGATAGAAACCGATCGGGCCGAGGATGCCGTAGTCCTTCGCAACCTGTTTGTCGACATCGGCCAGCAAGGGAAACCCGAAACCGCCGTTTTGTTTTGCAAACTCAATGTGATCTGAAACGGACTGTGGGCTCAGAGCCAGCACCTGCGCTCCGACCGTGGCAAACGCAGACATGTCGTCGGTGTAAGAGCGCAGTTGCGCCGTGCAGACCGGCGAGTTGTCGGACGGATAAAAGACGAGAACAACCGGAGTGCCCCGGAACGTGTCAAGCGAGAATTGTCGCTGACCAGTGCCGTCGCCTTCGACTCCGTCAAGCGCGAAGTTGGGTGCGATATCTCCCACTTCGATCATGACAAGAATCCCCTTCAGGCAACGCAAACCGAAAGCCAAACCCTAGGCGAGCATTGCTCCCGCTATGCGTCGTTTCACTTACCCTCAGAGAGCGTGAGCCGCCCCGGAACCCCATTGATCAGAGGTCGATGGAGCTCATGATCTCATCGGGGATGTCGAAGTTGGCGTAGACGTCCTGGACGTCATCGTCGTCTTCGAGGGCATCGATGACCCGAAGCACGGCCTTGGCTGCATCGGCGGTGTCGAGCATCACCGTTGTGGTCGAGACCATTGTTGAATCGGCGGAGTCAATAGCGATGCCGGCCTCTTCGAGAGCAGCGCGCACCGCAGCGAGATCGGTAGGTGCACACACCAACTTCCACGTATCGCCTTCATCGGCGAGATCTTCGAGACCGGCGTCGAGTGCCGCCATCATGATGTCGTCTTCTTCAGCGCTTCGCGGAAGGATGATGACGCCCTTGCGTTCGAACTGCCAAGACACGGCGCCGGGTTCGGCCAGCGATCCCCCAGTTTTCTTCAGCGCCGTACGTACTTCACTGCCAGAACGATTGCGATTGTCAGTGAGCACGTCGATGAGGATCGCGACACCGTGCGGCGCATAACCCTCGTAGGTGATCTGCTCGTACGTGACTCCCTCGAGTTCACCGGTGCCGCGCTTGATCGCGCGCTCAATGGTATCGATCGGGACTGAACTGTCGCGCGCCTTTTGAAACATTGTGCGCAGCGCTGGGTTCATTGCGGGATCGCCGCCACCTTCACGAGCGGCAACCTCAACCTGACGGATCAACTTGGCGAACACCTTGGCGCGCTTTTGGTCAGCAGCGCCCTTCTTGTGTTTGATCGTCGCCCATTTGGAATGTCCAGACATTGGTGCCTCTCTTACGGTTCAGAAATTACGAGGAGCGCAATCATGCTGCCATCCCCTTGATGAATAGTTCATGGAGCCGGAGATCAGGTGACAATTCAGGGTGGAACGAGGTCACAAGGACCTGACCCTGACGGCACGCCACCGGTCGACCTTCTTCAACCGCAGCGAGAATCTCAACACCCGGTCCGACACGTTCAACGACTGGTGCCCGAATAAACACTGCGTGCACTGGAGCTTCAGCCAAGCCGATGACGTTGAGATCCGTCTCGAATGAATCGATCTGGCGGCCAAACGCGTTGCGACGAACCGAAATGTCGATGGCGCTAAATGACAACTGATCGTCGCGTCCGTCGAGAATCTCCGAGGCCAGCATGATCATGCCTGCACAAGTTCCAAACGCGGGCATGCCTGCAGCCAGACGTTCCGCTAACGGATCGAACAAATCGTTGATGACGAGCAGTTTCGAGATCGTGCTCGATTCGCCACCGGGCAGAACCAAACCGTCGACACGAGCTAGTTGCTCGGCCCGACGCACCTCAACGGTTTCGACACCCAAACGTTCAAGCGCGTGAACGTGAAGATCAACGGCGCCTTGTAGCGCGAGCACTCCAATACGGGGAAGAGCCACCTGGGGGCTCCGATCCACGAGCAGTCATTTGAAACGGTTCACCGCAGTGCGGCTCACCAACCCCGCTCAGAGAGTCTGGTTTCAAGCGAGCCGATTTCAAGCCCGGGCATTGCGTCGCCAAGACCACGACTGACCTTCGCGAGAATGTCTGGGTCGAGGTAATTGGCGGTTGCCTCAACGATGGCCTTGGCCATGTGCGAGGGATCGGAACTCTTGAAGATGCCTGAGCCAACGAAGACGGCCTGAGCGCCAAGCTGCATCACGAGCGATGCGTCGGCGGGAGTGGCGATGCCACCTGCGCAGAACATCGGCACGGGAAGCGTTCCGGTTTCGGCGATTTCTTGGACGAGCGGAAGTGGCGCTTGCAGACGCTTGGCCCAATCGAACAGTTCGGCCTGATCGGCGGTGGTGATCTTGCGAATGTCGCCGAGGATCGAGCGAAGGTGTCGCACTGCTTCGACGACGTTGCCGGTGCCGGCCTCGCCCTTCGAGCGAATCATGCATGCGCCTTCGGAAATGCGGCGGAGTGCTTCGCCAAGATTGGTTGCGCCACAAACGAACGGAACATCAAATGCCCATTTGTCGATGTGGTGGGCTTCGTCGGCTGGCGTGAGAACTTCGGACTCGTCGATGTAGTCGACCTGAAGGGCCTGAAGGATCTGCGCTTCAGCGATGTGACCAATTCGAGCCTTCGCCATCACCGGAATGCTGACGACTTCCTGGATGCCCTGGATCATCTCCGGGTCGCTCATACGAGCGACGCCACCGTCGCGACGGATGTCGGAGGGCACTCGCTCGAGGGCCATAACCGCAACGGCTCCGGCGTCTTCAGCGATCTTGGCCTGTGCCGGATCGACGACGTCCATGATGACGCCGCCCTTCAGCATGTCAGCGAGTCCACGCTTGACGAGGTCGGTACCGGTTGCTCGGGAGACAATCCCATTGGTCAGATCAGCCATGGGGGCAGTCTACGGGCGAGGACCCCACCCGAACGAAGTCGAAGGGGTTCAACCCTTGATGGCAAGAAACGCGTCGGCAGTGGGTTGGTCGAGCGTTGCAACCGCCGAGCCCACTCTGGGCAAGGCCACCCATGTCCGACCGGGCGTCAGAAGAATCGGTGTGCCGTCGGCGGCGGTGTAGGTCGTGGGTTTGTCGGCCGAGGGACGAGACCAAGTTCCGGAAACCACCCGACCATCACTGAAGACCAGAACCTTGCCGGCGCCAACTGTGAGCGCCATCGGGGATCGACTGTCCGATGGGCTCTGGCCGTAGTCGATGAACTGCACAATCACATTTTCAGGAGAGACCTGGACACCAGCAGTATCGAGCGTCGCGCTCTTTGCTCGGGGATGGGTCTGGTCGACCTGCAGACGCGACCAACCCTTTGTGGCGGGGTTCCACACGTAGTCAACGTTGACTCCACCGAAATCGAGACTGAAACCCGGAGTCGGCGAACCTGGAAGCGTTGTCGTCGTGGTCGGCGGCGCAATCGTTGTCGTTGTTGACGATGATTTCTTTGACGTTGTTGTTGACGTAGAGGACGTCGCTGCCGTTGAAGGCGAAGTGGCGACCTTGCGGAAGTTGAAGATCGGCGCAGGGTTACCCGAATTCGCAGGAGCCTTCAGCTCAAGGAGCTGCGGAAGATGCACGTACAAGTTGTGTGGCGCCTGACGATCGTTCGCTCGGTAATACGCCGGAGATGCAGCGTCGTGCGACGCATCAATCAGAATCCCCTTGCGCTCTGCATTCCTGACTTCGCCGACGACGCCTGCGTTGCCTCCCGACCAAGAAAACAACGGCGTCGAAAGATCGGCAACGAGATCAATATCGCTTGATCGAGCCGAGCGCACGGGGCCGACAGGATCGACCATGTTCGAGTGGAAGACCAACGCGTATCGAGTGATGCCTTCGACAAGTAATTCGTAGACGATGTCGGCTTCGTTGATACCGGTCTGCGGGCGGGAATCGGGACTGTTGTCGATCTTGACCACAACGGCGGGGTGAGCAGGACCACTGGCTTTCGCGTCGGGCACACCCGTAAGCGGCCACACCGGAAGGGTTGTTGTCGTCGTTGTTGTTGTCGGCTCGGGAACTGCTGACTCAGTGGAATCGGACCGGGTGAGGGCGAACACGACCCCTCCCGCAATGACAAGGGCTCCGACCGATCCACCAATGATCATCCACAACTTTTTACGAGTCACAGCAATCGAAGCGCTTCCATCCGATGGTTAAGGGCATCTGCATCAACAGAAATTGGGTCGACCAGCCAAAGTCGGCGCAATAAAGGCGACCCCGCCGAAACCATTGACCCCACTCGAAGACAGACTCCAAGTGCACCAACCAGACCTGGCGGATAGCGAGTGAGCATCACCGCAGAACGGTCGAGAAGTACATCGCGATCAGGATCGCCAAGCCTTGAACTGTGGCCCAACATTGAGGCGAAGATTCGCGTCGCAGGAGCGGCTTCGAGCCGCACTCCCATCGTGGCGGAGAAAACATCTCCCTGGCGAAGTTGTACAAATGCGCGAGCAACGACACCTTCAAGCTCGACACGACTCAACTGGGAAAGAAGTCCGGAAGTCGCGATGATCGCTGCGTGTTCAGCATCGGTTCCGACGACGAGAAGATTCACAGACGGAGTGTCGAGAATCATCAGTTCCGGAAGAGGAACGCCGGCTGTGGCAGAAAGCCCGTCAGCAAGATTGCGGAACCCAGCTGCTTCAGGACCATCGGCAGGCTTGGCTCCGAGCTGCTGGATGATCGCATCGTCGATTCCGGCGGCAAAGGTACGCATCCGGACGACTACAGCGACTGCAGTGATGGCAAGACCGACGATTAGGCCAACGACGCCCGCGACTACCGCAAGCACTGCAGTGACAATCAGCCCAGTTAGAGCGAGTGGCAGCGCAGCGGCGAGTCCATATCTGGCGGAACGAGGCGACGCTTGCTCAAGAGTGGAAGTCACACGAAGCCTTCGATAGGGAAAGAGGACAGAGCGATACTACCGGCGAAGTGCAACACGCTCGAAGATCTCTTCGTAGCGTTCCGCAAGGTGGTCCATGGAGAATCCCTCTGCTCGCTCTGAGCCCGAGGCCACAAGCGATTCACGCAAAGGCGCTTCGTCGAGAACTCGTCGCAATGCCCCTGCGAGAACCGCTGGATCTCCTGGCGGGACGAGAAGTGCGTCTTTATTGGCTCTCGCCACATTGGCGTAGCCGGGGAGGTTGCTGGCGACGACAGCGGTTTTCGCAGCCATAGCCTCGAGCAGTACGACACCAAATGATTCCCCGCCGAGCGAGGGCGCACAGAAAACCTCCGCAGAGCGAAGCCTTTGGATCTTTTCCGCTTCCGAGATTCGACCCAGCCATTCGATGCGCGTATCGCCTGCAACACGTCGGCGAAGTTCTTCGGTCTCAGGCCCGTCACTGGCCACGACAAGACGGACGCCCGCCGGAAGCTCACCCATTGCTTCGAGCAGTACAGCGAGACCCTTGCGCGGTTCGTGACGACCGAGGAAAAGGATCGTGCGAGGTTCCGCTTTCGGGATCACCGGGCCGGCGTAGTGAGAGAGATCAACACCGTTGAAGAGCAGTTCGTAGGAACCGCCAACCGCTTCAATTGCCATGTCGCGAGCGTCGGCCGACACTGCACAGCGAACATCGATCTTGCGCGCCAGCCACCGAACGACAGGCTGAAGCCATCGGTAGGCAGCACTCTCCCCCGCCGCGTGAAAGGTGCCAACGATCGGTTGCGACTTAAACAGCAGTGCCGTATTGGTGACTCCCGGTGCGAGCGGTTCGTGGACATTCACGACATCGAAGCGTTCGTCGCGAAGTGCGCGAATTATGCGCAATTGCGCCGAAGGGTCGGGTGCAATTGGAGCGACGGATCCGTTGGCAGCAGTTGGGAGACTGTCACCTAGGGGCGTGACTCCGGAATCAGGTGGTGGCCCATCGCAGGGCCCAAGGACGCGCACGTCGTGTCCGCGAGTACGAAGCGCTCGAGCCAACGCCAACACCTGACCTTGCACACCACCTGGAAGGGTGAGGCTGTAGGGGCAAACAATCCCGATACGCATGTCAGTTGTCGCCACGAGCGGCAAGTGAAGACGGACCGCGCTTCGGTCGAGGGTGCGGTTTGCCGATTCGTTCAAGTTCGGCGTAATCACTCGGCCAGTTCGGCTGCTGCAGATGCCACTGCTCCGGCGCTTGGCGAATGAGTCCTTCGAGCCGTCCAGCTAAATCAATGGTGACTCGGCGCACGTCGTCACGAAGTCTTCCTTCACGAACGACTTTCAAAGGTGGTTCGACGACAGCGTGATGACCAGTTCTGCCTTCGAAATAGACAGCACACGGGATGAGTGCAGCACCGGTGCGCAATGCAAGTGTCGCTGGACCTGCAGGAATCGTGGTTGTTTCGCCAAAGAATTCAAGCTCAACACCGTCCCCAATGATGTCGCGGTCGGCAAGCAAACACACGACGTGATTGGAATTCAACGCCTTCAAAATCTCGCTACCTGCATCGGGCCCCAACGGAACGATGTTCATCCCGAGTTCTCGGCGGAACTCCACAAAGAATTCAAACAAGGCAGGAGGTTCAAGTGACTCGACTACCGCAGTGACTGGAATCTTCATCACCTGCGTCATCCAAAATGCGGCCCATTCCCATCCACCCAAGTGCGGCATAACTGCTACGACTCCCTTGCCCGCTTTCAGTGCGTCAGCAATGTGGGTGAAGTTTTCAAAAGCGAAACTGAAGTCAACTTGTTCCGGAGACAACTGCGGAAGACGAAATGAATCGATCCAGTAACGCGCGTAACTGTCGAACGTTGCGTCGACGGCGCGGTCGAGTGCCTTACCTTCAAGCGTGGGATCGGCACGATGGAGATGCCTGGCAACAAGCATGCGTCGTTCCTTCGACACCGAGGCAGCGATACGACTTAATCCTTTTGCAGTGATCTCAGCGAACGGACGCGGCACAGACCGCGAGAAGGCTGCACCCGCGCGATAGGCCGCGGTGACCGGATCCAGCGCCATGAGCGCCTAACGGCGTCGACGCGCCTGAAGGTTCTGACGCCACTGTGACGACCCGGCGCGGGTTGCGCGGGCGGCACGGCGACGAGACGCGCGGCGAGTTGGCACGACAACGGGGCGTTCCTGAGATGCTTGACCCCAGACCTTCACAAAGCGTTGCACTGCGGTCACGATCGTGAGAACGAGCATGACCCAGAGAACGGGGATCAGCAGCACGGGGAAGAGCAGACCAAGACCGAGGAGGATGACTCGTTCGGCGCGTTCCATGACGCCGCCCTTGGCATTGAAGCCGAGGGCTTCGGCCTTCGCCCTCTCGTAGGAGATGATGAGCGAAGCGCCGAGCACGGCCATCGGCAGAAGCGGCATGAGTCCGCCATAGGTATCGGCGAGATACCAGGCGACACCACCGAGCAACATCGTGTCGGAGACTCGGTCGGCGAC
>JBIIGP010000039.1:0-11829 GCA_044236415.1 Acidimicrobiales bacterium
AGAAAAAGATCGGCGCTCACACCAGCTATGCGGAACTGCGAGAACAACGTGTATTGCAAGAACGCTGCAGTTCCAATGATCACGACGTAGCGAATTGCCGGATGATCCATGGTCAGCCCGCTGGCTTCCACAAGACAACGTCTGCATAGACGAGATCATTCAGATTCGCGAACATCGAGATGTCGACGGTTGACTCAAGTGCCGCTTCGTTCGTACGAACAGCAGTGATCGTTCCAATCGGAAGATTCGGCGGGAACGGACTGCCGGCCAAACCACTAGTGGCAGCAATCGCGCCGACCGTGACAGCTTGGCGCGAATCGATGTTGGAGCCGCGAAGACTTCCGTCGCTACCTGTTCCCTGGGCGATACCTATTGCCGCAGTTCCAACAACGGAAAACCCAACTCGAAACGTGCCACTCGAAAGGAGGGCAACCACCGAGCGGTTCTCGCCGACTTCAACAACTTTTCCGATGAGCCCTTCACCAGTAACCACTGGCATATTGCGTTCGATACCTGAGGAAGACCCCTTATCGAGTTCGATCCGATCCCCGAAATTACCAACGGCTCCGGAGACGACACGTGTGTGAACGACCGGAGTGTCACCTACAAACGGGATGCCCACGAGTTGCAACAACTGCTGCAACTGTTCTTTGGCGATCGAATTTGCCGTTATGTCGCCCTTCAACCGATCGTTTTCTTCACGAAGAACGTCGTTTTCTTTCTTCAAATCATCCTGATCAAACGCGCTATTCCACGCGTTTCGAAATGGGCTGGTGATACTTGATGCGGCCCCACCCAACGGAGAGAGAACCGTAAGCACGCCGCTACGAACCGAATCAATCGGGCCAGATCCACGACCGTCAAGAGTAAGCAGCAACACTGCAGAAATCAGCAGCAGGCTGATGGTGATGCGTGAGCGCCCACCGCGTCGCGACGATGCCATGTCGTAGTTCGACTCAGTTGATGGTCGACGAGAAGAGGACGCCCTTCAGAGCGTCGAACTCCTCTAGCGATTGGCCGGAACCGATCGCTACGGCGAAGAGAGGGTTCTGCGCAATGACGATCGGCATACCCGTCTCATGTTCGAGACGCTCACTGATTCCATGAAGGAGGGCTCCGCCGCCTGCAAGAACAACGCCTTGTTCCATGATGTCGGCAGAAAGCTCGGGCGGTGTCTTATCAAGCGTCACCTTGACTGCGTCAACAATCGCGGCAACTGGCTCTTCGATTGCTTCGCGGATTTCTTCTGTTGTGGTGACAATGGTCTTCGGAAGACCGGTCACGAGGTCGCGTCCACGGATTTCGGCGTGCAACTCAACTTCCAAAGGCCACGCGGAACCGAGAGCCATCTTTACTTCTTCAGCGGTGCGCTCACCGAGAGCAAGGCTGTATTCCTTCTTGATGTAATTGATGATGGCCGCATCAAGTGCATCGCCACCGACTCGAGCCGATTGTGACGCGACAACGCCGCCAAGGGAGATAACAGCAACTTCGGTAGTTCCGCCACCGATGTCGACGATCATGTTTCCGGTTGGCTCCTGGACGGGAAGTCCCGCTCCGATCGCTGCGGCCATCGGTTCTTCAATGATGTAGGCCGGCCTGCGTGCACCAGCGAACTCGGCAGCCTCTTGAACGGCGCGTTGCTCAACCGGCGTGATTCCTGACGGAACACAGATCACCATTCGTGGCTTCGACCACTTCGAAGTGTGAACCTTCTGGATGAAGTACCGAAGCATCTTTTCGCAAATGTCGAAATCGGCGATGACTCCGTCGCGCAGAGGCCGGATGGCTTGGATATGCGCCGGCGTGCGGCCAATCATGCGCTTGGCTTCGGCGCCCACGGCAACGGGCCGACCGTCTTTGACGTTGACAGCAACTACCGACGGCTCGTTGAGAACGATGCCTTCGCCGCGGACGTACACGAGAGTGTTGGCCGTACCCAGATCGACAGCCATATCTCGGCCAACGATGTTGGACAGGGAGTCACGTGAAGCGATCGAATTGGAGATGCTTGAGGAGATTGAGCTGAAGATGTTCCCGGCCATGGGGTGAGCCTCCCGTTGGAGCTCTGGGCCTGTAGCTCTTCGTAAGAGCGACGACGAAGGTTCGGATCTAGAGAGATTTCAGAAAGACGACGGTTCCAACGAGCCCGCGCGGCACTGCGCGTGACTCTCTCCGTCCTGCAGAAAGGCTAGTCCGCGGCCCTTGCGGGACCAACTAAGCCGGAAATCAGAGCCCTGGGAAGAAAAGTGCGATCTCTCGCTGGGCCGATTCGGGGCCATCGCTGCCGTGAATCAGGTTCTCGGTGAAGAGGATGCCGAGATCGCCACGAATGGTGCCAGGAGCGGCATCGCGTGGGTTCGTCGCACCAATCATCGTGCGGGCAACCTGCCAGGTGTCTTCGGGACCTTCGATAACCGCAACGAGTGCCGGGCCACGAGTAATGAATTCCACCAATTCGCCGAAGAACGGCTTGTCGGCATGTTCGCCATAGTGAGTCTCGGCGGTGGCTCGGTCGATCGTGCGCATTTCAGCTGCAGCAATCTTGAGGTTACGAGCTTCGAAACGACCGAGGATTTCTCCGACGAGGCCTCGTTCGACGGCGTCGGGCTTGCAGATGATGAACGTGCGATCCATGTGGCGAACGCTAGACCAACCGCCGGTCAAGATGCGATTCGCCCCTAGCGTTCGGTTCAATCGATGCGACGAGCGAATTCTTCGACTGCAGTGCGTGCTGCGCCAGCAACATAGAGAGAGCCGGCAACGAGGATGACGTCATCTTCAGTTGACACATCGATTGCACGCTGGACTGCCGTCTGCACATCGTCGATTTGCTCAACCATGACCCCCATAGCGCGAACAACTGCCGCCACGTCGATTGCGGGTACCGCTCGTGGACTATTCGGCGTGCACGCGATCACGAGATCGGCGTTACGAACATCAAGCGATTCAAGCATCTCAACAACGTCGCGTCCGCTAAGCATCCCGATGACGAGAACCCTTCGACCAGCGACATCGAATTCGTCACGCAATGTCAGCGCCGCTGCGCGCGCCCCATCAGGGTTATGCGCTCCATCAAGAATCAAGAGCGGTGAGTGCGACACAACTTCGAAGCGACCGGGCATCGTTACCGACCGAAACGCTTCTTGCACGACGGTTTCATCGAGCAATCGATCGAAAAACGATTCGACCGCAACAATCGCTGTTGCTGCGTTGTCGGATTGGTGTGCTCCGTGCAGCGGCACCAAGAGATCTTCATACGTGCCGAATGGCGTGCGTAGATCGATGAGGTGTCCACCTACGGCGTAGAGGTCACTAATGACCTCGTAGTCCACATCGGCTGCGTACATGCGCTCGGGCCCCTCAGCATCGAAGATGGCTTTCAGCGTGGAATCAGTGACTCCGGTGACAAGCGTCGACGTACCGGTAATGATGCCGGCCTTTTCTGTCGCAATCGCTTGCTCCCACTCCCCTTCACCATCGGTGTGGTCGCGACCGATATTGGTGATGACAGCGACAGTGGCCTCGCACACATTCGTTGCGTCGTAGCGGCCAAGTAATCCGACCTCAACGACAGCGACATCGACTGCTGACTCGGCAAACCACAAGAGCGCAGTTGCGGTCAGAAGTTCGAAGTACGACGGAGTGATGCCCGACAACGGTGCGACACGGGCGATTTCCGTAACCACCGACGCGAACTGCTCGTCGGAGATTGCTTCGCCGTTCCAACTGACGCGCTCGTTGATGCGCTGCAAATGGGGACTGCTGTAGGTGCCAACCGAGAGCCCATGCTCAACGAGCAGCGCTGTGATCATGCGAGCAGTGGAACCCTTGCCATTCGTTCCGGTCACATGAATGACTGGGAAGGCCTCCTGAGGGTCTCCGAGGACCCCAACAAGGCTCCGCATGTGATCGAGCGATAAGCCGTGGATGAGGCCCGCAGTTGCCTCGAGGTTGATATGTGTCTCGAGGTACGCGAGTGATTCGTTGAAGTTCACAGAGTCGGACGCAATGGAGTTGGGTTCTCGACTTAGGACGCAGCGCGACGTGGGCGATTTGTGCGGGGTGTGCTCGCCCGAGTGATGAAGATCGGTTCAGTCCGTTCGAGCACCGACTCGGCGCCGATGATGACTTTGGCCACGTCTTCACGACTAGGAAGGTCGTACATGATTTCGAGGAGAACCTCTTCGAGAATTGCGCGCAACCCGCGAGCACCTGTGCCACGAATAAGCGCCTGATCCGCGATTGCATTGAGCGCTTCCGGCGTGAACTCAAGTTCGACATCTTCGAATTCGAAGAACTTTTGGTACTGCTTCACAAGAGCGTTGCGAGGTTCGACGAGAATTTCTACAAGTGCTTCACGGTCGAGATTGGCGACAGCACCGACCACTGGGAGTCGGCCGATGAACTCGGGAATAAGACCAAATTTAATGAGGTCTTCAGGGAGGATGCTCTTGTAGAGAGCACCAACATCGGTCTTGTCGGAACGAAGTTCGGCAGAGAAGCCGATTCCCTTCTTACCGATTCGGCTTTCGATGAGTTTGTCGATGCCTGCAAATGCCCCACCACAGATGAAGAGAATATTGGTGGTATCGATCTGGATGAATTCCTGATGGGGATGCTTACGTCCACCCTGGGGCGGAACCGATGCGGTGGTTCCTTCAAGAATCTTCAATAGTGCCTGCTGCACACCTTCACCGGAAACGTCGCGAGTGATCGATGGGTTCTCGGCTTTGCGAGCAACCTTGTCGATTTCATCGATGTAGATGATGCCGGTCTCGGCCTTCTTTACGTCGTAGTCGGCAGCTTGAATCAGCTTGAGCAAGATGTTCTCTACGTCTTCACCGACATAACCGGCTTCGGTGAGTGCAGTTGCGTCGGCGATTGCGAACGGAACGTTCAGCATGCGAGCAAGGGTCTGCGCAAGAAGTGTCTTACCGCAGCCGGTCGGACCAATAAGGAGGATGTTCGACTTTGCGAGCTCGACGTCGTCGCGCTGCGCAGCACCGTATTGAACTCGGCGGTAATGGTTGTACACCGCGACGGAAAGAATCCGCTTGGCTTGTTCCTGACCAACGATGTAGTCGTTCAGGAATTCAAAGATCTCGACTGGCTTGGGAAGTTCCTCGAGAGACAACTCGCCGGTTTCGGAAAGTTCCTCTTCGATGATTTCGTTGCACAGGTCGATGCACTCGTCGCAGATGTAAACACCAGGACCAGCGATCAATTTCTTGACCTGCTTCTGGGACTTACCGCAAAACGAGCACTTCAGAAGTTCGCCACCATCTCCGAACTTGGCCACGTTGGGGTACCCCTTGGTCTGTTGAGTCTTAACGAATGGCCGTGATTGGACCGCTCGTATCGGCGAGCTCCCGGACTGAAATCACCTCGTCGATGATCCCGTAGTCCTTCGCTTCCTCTGCAGACATTACAAAGTCCCGGTCGGTGTCCCGGTGGATCTTCTCTTGTGTCTGCCCTGTATGGAAGGAAAGGACCTCTTCCAGAAGGGATCGGATGCGAAGAATCTCTCGGGCCGCCAGCTCGATATCGGTGGCCTGGCCCTGAGCACCGGCATAGGGCTGGTGGATCAAGATACGGGCGTGAGGCAGGGCGAGGCGCTTTCCGGGGGTGCCAGCAGCGAGAAGGACCGCAGCTGCAGAGGCAGCCTGACCAAAGCAAATGGTCATGATGTCGGGCTTCACGAACTGCATGGTGTCGTAGATCGCCATAAGCGCAAGAACATCGCCACCGGGGCTATTGATGTAGATGTTGATGTCCTTGTCGGGGTTCTCCGACTCGAGGTGCAGCAGCTGGGCGCAGATGAGATTGGCAACGGTGTCGTCGATCGGGGTGCCGATGAAGATGATGTTTTCCTTCAGCAACCGCGAATAAAGATCGGCCGTGATGGTCTGGCCGCGACTGGTTTCATAGATAACCGTCGGATTCGGGATGTAGTTGCTGATCTTGAGGTTGGCCAAGCCGCTGGATTCGGTCACTCGGTTTCGTCCTCCTCGGACGCTGGGGTCTCCGGCACGGTATCGCCATCCTCGTCATCTGCGACTGCAAGATCGGCAAAAACGATGCTGTTGCCAGCTTCGTCCGAGATGCGGACCGATTCGGTCAGCCAATCGAGAGCTTTGCGCTTCGAGATGTCGGTTTTCAGGGCGGGAAGATGTCCGGCCTCGGTGAGTTGGGTGCGGACGACATCGCTGTCTTGCTGCACACGAGCGGCAACGGCCTCGAACTCGATGTCCAGATCTTCTTCGAGTACCTCGATGGATTCAGCCAACGCAATGGCACGAAGGGCAAGATCGACTCGAGCAGAACGATCAGCAGTGGTCTTGAGTTCGTCGAGGAACTGCTCGGTGTCGGTTCCGGAGAACTGGAGCCATTGTTCAAGCGACAGACCCTGTGCTTGCAGACGCATCGCCATGTCTTGGAGACGCTCGTTCATTTCAGCGGCAATGAGAGGCTCGGGAAGTTCATCGGTGACGAGTTCGGCAAGTGCTTCGCCGATCTTCTCTCGGACCATCATTTGCGACTGCGCCTTGCGAACTTCGGTCATGCGGGTGACGAGATCGTCGCGCCATGCCGCCATCGTTTCGAACTCTGATGCCTGGGCAGCAAATTCGTCATTGAGTTCGGGAAGAACCTTGGCTTTCACCTCGGTGACGGTGACCTCGAAATGGAGTGGGTCTTCCTCGTCACCGTTGGGATGAGGTGCATCGAACGAACGAGTATCGCCAGCTGCTGCACCAACGAGTTGCTCGTCGAGTTCAGGAACGATGCCTGCGGAACCGACCTCGTAGAGGTACGCACTCGCCACAAGACCTTCAAGAACCTCATCGTTTTGTGAGCCTTCGATGTCGACCGTGACGAAATCGCCAGAATCAGCAGCGCGCTCAACAACTTCGAGGTCGCCGTATTGGTTGCGGAAACGATCGAGCTGCGCATCGATTTCGTCGTCCGAGGGAGTCGGCGCTGGAATCTCGACGGCCATATCGGCGTAGCCACTCACGGTGATCACGGGTCGAACTTCGACAATCGCGTCGAACTTGATGACTCCCGATTCTTGACCATCGGTGATCTCGATCTCGGGAGGAGCGATGACATCGACCTCGTTCGCGACCACCGCATCGGAGTAGTACTCCGGCAATGCGTCGTTCAATGCTTGAGCTCGACCGGCGCCTGCGCCGATATGCGACTCAAGAACCCGACGAGGTGCCTTACCAGGACGGAATCCGGGTATGCGCACCTCACGGGCGATCTTTTTGAACGCCGCGTCGACGGCTGATTCGAATTCCTGCTCGTCGATCTCGACGGACAGCTTGACCTTGTTGCCCTCGAGGGCTTCGACAGTTGATTTCACAGGTTGGCGAGTCTACCGGTGCGATTTGGCACCACGTCCACCTGAGAGATTCGGCCTCGATTCGACCGCGTAACGGCGACACAACGAACTGTCTGTAGCATGGCAGCGCCGGGGAATGGCGCAGCTTGGTAGCGCGCCTGCTTTGGGAGCAGGAGGCCGGGAGTTCGAATCTCCCTTCCCCGACTCGTGCACAACCGAAAACTCACAATCTGGGGCTTCAATGGACTCTGGAAGCAACGCAGCGCCGAACATGGCTGAGCAATCGGTTGGAAATGCACAGGTCTCGCCTGATGGTCCCGGTCGCTCTGATCGGGACCAGACGGTTAGATGGCTCGCCGCGATTCTGTCCCTCACGGCTGCCGCCATTCATTTCGGATACGCGCCGCATCACCTTTCCGACGATTGGGCCCACGGCTGGTTCTTCATGGTGATTGCGGCGTACCAATGTCTCTTCGCCGTACTGATCGTCGCTCGCCCCCGACGTTGGGTCTGGGCTTCGGCAATTGTCGTGAACTCAGGCATCATCGCGACGTGGCTGGTATCTCGAACCGTCGGACTGCCCTTTGGTCCAGAGGAACTTCGCTCAGAATCCTTCTCGGCGCCCGACATCGTGAGTTCGGTGATCGCAGGCGTGATCATCGTTCTGTCGATCGTTGCTCTTTCGTTCCCCGCTGTGCTCCAACGGCAATCTCGCGACCGAGTTTCCCTGCGCTTCGCAGCGTTCGCGATCGGAACCGTCGCAGTTGTTCTTGGTGCTCTCATGCTCACTCCCACCTACACCTCTGCTCACGAAGCAGCTGGACATGGCCACAGCGAGACAACCGCACTTGATGGAACGACTCCATGTGAACTCTCAGGTCCACCTGCATCTCCTGGCCAAGTCGCGCTCGACGCAGAAGGTCACAGCCACCGAGGACCGTCGCCGCAGGTAGTTCTCACTCAAGCAGAACGCGAACAACTAATCGCCCAACAAGAGCTTGCTCGAACTGTCGTCGCCAAGTATCCGACGGTCGCTGACGCTGAAGCCGGGGGTTACAGGAAGTCAACAGAGTTCGTTCCATGCATCGGCGCGCACTACACCAACCCTCGCCTCACCTTTGGATTTAACCCGGCACGGCCGTCAGAACTTCTCTTCGACGGGACATCGCCAAATTCGAAGATCGTTGGCTTGAGTTATTTGGTCTTCAGCCTGGGCGGTGCCCCTGATGGATTTGCCGGAGGAAACGACATCTGGCATCAGCACAACAGCAACGGGGGTCTCTGTCAGAAGGGCGGCGTGATTGTCGGTGCCGAGGCGATGAGCGAGGACGACTGCAAGGCCTTGGGCGGAAAGAAGATCGCTCTCGACAATGTCTGGATGCTCCACGACTGGATCGTTCCGGGTTGGGAATGTTCGTGGGGGGTCTTTGCTGGCGAGTGCCCTGAACTCGGCGGTCGAACCGGCGGCACGGCATGGGATGAGCCAGCACCAGGCTCAGCTGGCGCCCAACTCACTGCTGCGAAGTAACCCCCACCGTGCACGCGATAACCTGTTCACCTCTGCGGGTGTAGCTCAATGGTAGAGCACCGTCCTTCCAAGTCGGCTATGAGGTTTCGATTACCTTCACCCGCTCTCAGAAACGAGAGGCCCCGATGGGGCCTCTCGTCGCGTTAGGGCGCGATGAGGATTCGGGACGAGGAGCGAAGCCACGACGGATCCCTTCACTAGTGTCGAAACAATGAAGGCGACGTCGATTGGTCACGCAGGCATACTCATCGAGACCGCCGATGTGTCGATCGTGTGCGATCCATGGTTCATTCCTGCCTTCCACGGTTCCTGGTGCGTTTTCCCCCGCAACGACCAGTTATCTGACGAACTCATGGCTCGCATCGAGTCGCCGGACTACCTCTATATCTCCCACATCCACGGAGATCACTTCGACGAACGTTGGCTCCCCGATCACATCAATCGCAGTGCAACTGTTTTGTTGCCCGGCTTCCCCACTCGAGAGTTAGAAGATCGCCTGCGCACTCTTGGATTCAGGAACTTCGTTCAAACCATCGATGGTCAGGAAATCGATTTACTGGGCAGCACCCGTGCAGCAATTCATTGTGAGACTTCGATCACAGACGGACCAGGCGGCGATTCAGCGCTGGTCGTTTCTGACGCAACCGGGCGCGTTGTTAATCAGAACGATTGCCGAACGCACGACCTCGCTGCGCTTGCATCGCACGGACCAATCGATCTGCATTGGGTGCAGTACAGCGGCGCGATCTGGTACCCGATGGTGTACGACGAGCCAGAAGATGTGATGCGCGAACTCATCGACGCGAAAGTCGAGAGTCAGTTTTCGCGAGCAATGCGGTATGTCGAAGTCCTTGACGCGCGAGCCGTAGTTCCCAGTGCTGGTCCCCCAGCGTTTCTTGATCCCGACCTGTACGGCCTCAACATCATCACTGGTGATGAGCTGAGCATCTTTCCTGATCAACGCTCATTCATGGATCAACTCGCCGACGCCGGCCACACCGGAATCCTCGCCATTCCAGGAACATGCATCGAGGTCGCCCCAGACCGCATCGATGTCACGCACCCTTGCTCGGCCCAAGAACTCTCCGCAATCTTCGAAGACAAGGAGGCCTACCTCCGCAACTATCAAAACGATTGGCTCCCGTTTATCGAAGATCAAAAATCACAATGGGCCCAACCCACCGGAGGTCTCGCCGACGACCTCAAGTCATGGTGGGAACCACTCCTAGCGATAGCGCCAAATCTGCGCAAAGGCGTTGGCGACATCTGCGTGATCGACATGGGCGATCTCAAGATTGCGATCGACTTCCCCAATGGCACTGTGAACGAATGGGACGGTGGCGAGCACGGTTTTCGTTTCACCATCGATCGTCGCCTTGTCGAAACAGTCGCTGCAGAACGCGCCGTCGATTGGAGCAACTCACTGTTTCTCTCCTGTCGCTTCTCAGCATGGCGACGCGGCCCATTCAACGAGTACGTCTACAACTTCTTCAAGTCACTGTCTGACGAGCGAATGGCACGCACCGAGGCAGAAGCCCTCCGCAAAGCCGACCCAGATCGAGGCGGCATAGCGAACGAAGAGATTCAGATTGGCGATTGGATCGTGCAACGCACTTGCCCGCACCGCGATGCTGACCTTGCAGTCTTTGGCGAAATCGATGGCGACGAATTGGTGTGCACTCTGCACGGATGGCGTTTCGATTGCAACACTGGTCGATGCCTCACGGCCAAAGAGCAAACACTGCGCATTCGTCCCGCCAACTAACACTCGCCGCTTCCGGGCGGTTTACGAAAACCGCTCTTTGTCAGCGGCGACGACCTTTGCATCGATCTCTAGCCAACGATCATCGAGCCAAGCCTCAAACCCATCGCCTTTAGGCACTGAAGATCTCTTGTGAAGTTCGAGAACAACCTTCGCAGATGGCTGGGCGTGAGCTATCCGTCGCCGAACCCCCGCGAAAGTGTCGAGCCCATCGAACCCGACATGCCACATCACTACGACATCGCCGTTGGGAACCTCTTCGAGCAGCACTGAAGCGCCTGCAGATCGAGGGGGCAGTAAGCGTTGTAAGCCAACCAATTTCGCGTGTCGGTCGGGAGCTCGTCGCTCAAGCCTTTCGACAAGACCAATTCGTTTTGCATCATTTGTGCGAGTGCCCTCAGGGAAGATGACAGCGACATCGCTCTCCCCCATATTCGCTGCCATCGTCCGAATACCTGTGAGTTCCTGACGGACAGCTGCTGATCCGCGATCGACGAAGTAATTCGGGATCCGCTGTCCGACCACGTCGAGACATGGATCGAAGAGCAATTCCTTCTTCATCACATAGCGAGGGAATCGCTCGGCGAGTGATCCAAAGATCCATGCACTTACGAGTGCATCACCAAGGCTTGCGTGTCGCCCGAGGCAGATCAGAGGACCCGCCGAAAGTTTCTCGACCCCTTCGACCTCGATCTTGAGCCCGCATGAGATCCGCAACGAGCCAATGAGCTGCTTCGCCCACCAGCGCTGCAACGTGTAATTCGCTCGATGATTACCTGCTTGACCTGTCAACCAAATTCCTGCTGCTCCAGCGATCCCGAGGGTCTCGAGCCAGAGCCAAAGCCACGCAAAGCTGAGCAGGCGCAATGTCGGAAGGCGCCAGGACCTACTCGCAAGATCGAAGAGGATCGAGAGCACAATCCAAACCGGAAGCAGGAATGTGAGCAGTAGAGCGCCGATCACGACACCCACAACCGTGATTGGCCGTCGAACCCACTTCTTGCTCACATGCGCATCGTACCGAGAACCCACTGCCCGACCCGTGACCAAAGGACCGAAAGGAGCCACCTGAGATATCGTTTGTCACTCTTTCAGCGACTGGAGTTGGCTATGACGACAACGCAACTTGTTCCCGAAAAAGACCCGAGCGCTGGCTTAGGACCTTCACGCAAGTTCATGGAGGACGGGACT
>JBIIGP010000040.1:0-11813 GCA_044236415.1 Acidimicrobiales bacterium
CGCCGCGGAAGTCGCCAGCGATTCCAACTGGCCACGTCACGGGTGTAACGACAAGGCCAATTTGTTGTTCGATCTCGTCAATCAACTCGAGCGGGTCGAGGCCGGGACGATCCCACTTGTTGATGAATGTGAGAAGCGGCATATCGCGTTGGCGACAGACATCGAACAACTTGAGTGTTTGCGGCTCGATGCCTTTCGCTGCATCGAGCACCATGACTGCTGCATCGGCAGCCGCAAGGACTCGGTACGTGTCCTCGGAGAAGTCGCGGTGGCCGGGTGTGTCGAGAAGGTTGACGACACAATCTCGGTACGGGAACTGGAGCACGGTCGAAGTGATTGAAATTCCACGTTGCTGCTCTAATGCCATCCAGTCGGAGGTGGCAGAGCGTCGGCCGGAGCGAGCCTTCACCGCGCCGGCCTCGCTACTGAGCGCGCCGCCGTAGAGGAGGAATTTCTCGGTCAGCGTTGTTTTACCCGCATCAGGGTGGCTGATGATGGCGAACGTGCGACGACGCGAGGCCTCGGTAGACGGAGTGGACATTGGTCGGAGGGTAGCGGTCAGCGAGCCGCGGTCGAACAGGCGGGGCACACGCCGATGAGATCAAGTCGGTGGTGTTCGATTCGGAACCCGTGGCTCTTCGCAATCGAAGCGGCGAAGGCAGCGACGCCATCTTCAAGATCTGTCGGAACGTCGATGTCAGCGACAGTTCCGCAGGCTTCGCAAATGAGGTGGTGATGGTGGTGGCCGGTGAGATCTTCGGCCAGCTCAAATCGAGCCGTGTCGTCAGCTGTAACGAGCCGGCGAACAACACCAGCATCCTCTAGTACCGACAGATTTCGGTACGCGGAACTTTGCGGCATTCCGGTTGCGACATCGATGAGTTCAACAACAGTGACTGGGCGATCGGCGGAAGCCATGGCATCGACGAGTGCGCGCCGATTGGCGGTGTAGCGCTGTCCGTCGCGGCGGAGGCGCTCATCGGCGGTGTCGTGCACGTCGATCGGGTTCGGCTGCATGGTTTTTGAAGTCTACGGCCATTGGGAATACGGACTGCGGGGGTCGGCGACCTAGGCTCGCAAATGTGCCCGAAACTGATCAGACACGCGGATTCCCTGGGGCGAAAGCACCTGATCGCACTGGTTCTATCGATAGCAGTGGTCTTCGACTCGCGTTGAACGAGTGGGGCGATCCTGATGCACCTGTGATTGCGATGGTGCACGGAGGTTTCGATTTCTCTCGCACATTCGATGTCTTTGCGCCGATGATTGCTGATGCCGGTTGGCGAGTCGTCGCGTGGGATGCGCGTGGACACGGGGATTCCGAACACGCGCATCTCTATGGCTGGGCCGCCGACGTTCGCGATCATCTCGCCGCAATCCAATCGATCAGTAGCGAACCAATCGTTTTGCTTGGCCATTCAAAAGGTGGTGGCCAGCTGCTTGACCTTCTCGATGGCCGGCCTTCGTTGGCCCGAGCATTTGTGAATCTCGATGGCCTTCCGTCCCAGTTCTCCTCTCCCGACGTCAACGATCGCGAGCGTCGTCGAATGCGACGAGCTGATTTGGCCTCGGGCCTTGATCGCCGTCGACGTCGCGCTGAACTCACTCGGCGTCCGGACACGATCGAGGGCCTGGCCGAACGACGTCAGCCGATGAATCCGCGACTTTCGCGTGAGTGGCTTGAATACCTCGTCACTGTCGGCGCCCGTCACGACGACGAAGGGTGGCGATGGAAGATCGATCCGGTGTTGCATCTCGGCGGTTTTGGCCCGTGGCGTCCCGGCTGGTCGCTCGACCACCTCGCAGCATTGGAAATGCCTTTCCTTGGTGTGTTGTCTGGAGTTCAAGACGATCCGATGGGGTGGAAGAGCCGACGCGGAGACATCGAACCGTTCCTTCCGCCTGGCGGACAACTTGAGTTCTACGACGAGATTGGCCACTTTCTGCATATCGAACAAACACGGTTCATTGCTGACCTTGTGCTCAAGTTTTTGGAGCCACACCGATGACGCGGCGTACTGAGTTTCTCCTGAACGGTTCTTTGCGACTGGCATTGCACACGTTGGCCGAAGGCGAAGGGCGCCCTCTGTTGTTGCTCCACGGCTTGGGCGAACAGTCACCGCGAACTCGACCAGCGTGGACCAACGCGTGGAACGGGCCTGTGCTTGCACTCGATTTCACTGGTCACGGTGAATCTGAAGTTCCCGTGAGCGGCGGCTACACCCCTGAAGGTTTGATGTCAGATGTCGACGCCGTCTTGGCGGATCGAGGTCCGGTCACAATCGTTGGCCGTGGGTTTGGCGCATGGGTCGGACTCTTGGTCGCTGGCGCTCGCACGAGCCTCGTCCATGGTGTGGTTCTGTTCGATGGTTCGGGCATCGTCGGTGGAGGGCCACAGCCGCCAACCCCGTACGTCAACGTTTTGCCCGCCTCGGGTTCAGTGACCCCCGACCCCTATGCGTTGCTTGAACTCAGCCGCGATCCTCGACCACCTGATTACGCGCTCGACTACGTGCGCTTTGTGCTCGAGGATTCAGACATCGAACATCCGATTGTGGTGAGCGCTCGGATTCGTCCTGATTGGTTGGCCGCAGTTGCCGCCGATATCGGCGTCATTGAGCTTCCGTTGGAACAGGCGATCGAGTCCTTCGCCTGACACCTGACGGTTAGACGTCGCGAGCACCCACGTACACCGCAAGTTCTCTGAGTGCGCCGAGTGCTTCTGAAGTAATCGCGGCATCGTCGAGTGCTGAAATTGCTTGATCGGTTAAGAGCGTGATGCTCGCTTCAACTTCAGACAATGCTCCGGTATCAGTGAAAACCGACTGAATGGCAAGAATCTCATCGGGTGCTAGATCAATGGAACCGACGCGACTGAGAATGTCTCGCTGAGGTTGCGTTGCTCGGTCGAGAGCAATTGCCAGCATCGGGGTGGGCTTCCCTTCGCGAAGATCGTCGCCGACGGGTTTTCCGGTTCGCGCGCTGTCACCGAAAGTGCCGAGGATGTCATCGCGCAATTGAAATGCTTCACCCAATGGCTCGCCGTAGCGAGAAAGCGGTACCTGAAGTTCATCGAGGCACCCTGCGAGTGCTGCGCCAACGTGCAACGGACGCTCAATGGTGTACTTGCCGGACTTGTAGCAAACGATTCGCCGTGCTGTAGCGAGATCGACCTCGCCTCGTGCCGCGCCGAGCACGTCGAGGAATTGACCAATGTTCAATTCGATCTTCAGTTCGTTCCAAATCTCGAATGCGGCTCGTGGTGCATTCGACATCAAGCGGTCGGCGTACACCTCGGCGAGATCGCCGACCAGGATTGCAACGCCCTCGCCAAAGCGCCTGGACTCGCCATTCCATTGGTTTGAGCTGTGTTCTGCATCGAACGCGATATGAACCGTTGGTTCTCCGCGGCGTGTTGAAGATCCGTCCATGACGTCGTCGTGGACAAGTGCGAATGCATGCAGCAACTCGAACGCAGCGCCGGTATCGATGATTGCGGGGTCGTCGGCCATACCGCCAGCGCCGACGAACGCCCAGTGGCAGAACGCGGGGCGCAGCCGCTTTCCCCCGTCGACGATAAATCGCGTCAAGACGTTGAGTGGTGCCTCGAGATCGGAATCGACTGCAACCCACCGAGAGCGCTCGGATTCAAGAATGGATCGAAGCCGCGCCTCAACGGGAGCGGCAACTGCGGTAAGCGCAGCAGGTACAGCGACAGGAGTTGGGGATGTCACTCTTCCTCTTCGTCGTTGCTGTCGAGTGCATCGAGATCGGCGACGATTCTGGTGACTTCAACCTGTGCGTTTTCGAGACGGCCGCGACAAAGTTCAATGAGGTCGGCAGCGCGACGAACTTGTTCGGCCAAGCGATCAACATCGACGTCGTCGGCCTCGAGTTCGCTGAGAATTTCTTCGAGTTCGGTGACCGCATCTGCGTATCCGAAGGAATCAGAGGTGCTCTTTTTGGTTGCCATTGGGTCTCTCAATCGATTTCGGTTGCAGTGCTAGTGATGGTGCCATCGGCCACGGTTGTCACGAGTGTGTCGCCACGAGAAACATCGGCGGTTCGTCGCACGACGGTACCGCTCGTGGTCCGGGTAATCGACCAGCCGCGAGCCAAGGTGCGGACGGGGTCGACAGCACTGAGTCGAGCGGCGAAAAGGTCGAGACTCTGCTTCTCGGACTTCGTGGTTGTTTCGATCGTTCGGGAAAGTCGGGCGGTGGTGGTGGTCATGCGGTGACGTTCGACGGTGAGGCGCGTGCGGGCTCCGATCGCTGCGTGCCGGGCGTAGCGCGCCAGGCGTTCGCGCTCGGAATCGATGGTTGTTGTTGCGATTTCCGCAATGTGGCTCCAGGCGACTTCGCTTCGGTGTACGACGTCCATCGCGATGTCGATGAGCGCTTCGGCGCACGCGGTCGGTGTCTTGTTCGCGGTGTGGGCCACGACGTCGGAAACGCTTGTATCAATTTCGTGGCCGATCCCGGTAAACACCGGTCGTGATGATGTTGCGATTGTGCGAGCAACGAGTTCGTGATCGAAGACCGCAAGATCGAGTCGCGACCCGCCACCGCGAACGAGCGCGATGACATCAACGTTCATTCGTTCCGCCGTGTGCAGCGCAGCGGCAATCGTGCGTTCGGCACCTGCGCCCTGCACCTTTGAATCAATAAACGCCACCTGCCACGGGAGCCCACTTTCAACAAGCGAATGCATGAAGTCTGCTTGGGCAGCGCTTTCATCGGCGGTGATCAATGCAATGTGAAGAGGCATTGCAGAAAGCGGGAGTGCTCGATTTCTGTCGATGAGGTTTTCGGCTCGAAGAACCGCGAGTACGCGTTCCCGTTCTGATTCGAGTGCTTCCAGGGTGAATGCAGGGTCGATGTCCTGCATCGAAAGTTGCAGGCGTCCGCCGGCTAGCCAGAGTTCAAGCGGACCGCGAATGCGTACCTTGACTCCCTCTTCGAGTCGAACAGTTCCTGCCTCACGCAGTTTTTGGTCAACCCGAGTGCGTGTCCGACTCCAGAGCGCAACTGGAACTTTGGCTGTGACCGCACCTTTGTCGTCACGATCAACGAGGTCGAAATAGAAATGTCCCCGAGACTCTCGGGGACCAGAGATCTCGCCGTCAACCCACACTGCGCCACCGAGGCGGTCTTTTATGGCATCGGCGGTGGCCGTCATGAGTTCGGTCACCGTGTAGTTCACGCCGGTCATAGGCGGCACCGTAGCGGGCGAATGCCCTCATAGAGTCAGGCCATGGGAACTTTCCGCATCACAGCCCCGGTCTGGCGTTCCGTTGGCATCGCCCTCGTGTTCGCAACCGCCTTGGTTGTCGCAGGTTGCGGGTCTTCTTCAACTTCCTCCACGCCGTCATCAACGACGTCGTCAACGTCATCAACAACTCAAGCGGCATCGGGGACTTCCTCAGCCCCGCAGTCGCCTTCGACGCTTCCTGCCTCGTTACAGGCTCCCTGCTCGGCATTGGCTTCCGCTTTGGACATAGGCGACCTTCAGCCAAAGAACTCCGGTAACTGGAGCGCCGAGAGGCAACGGATTCTCACCGATGCAGCGAGCAACGTTGAACTGTTCACTGCTGCGATCAAAGGTACGCCGGCAGATATCGCTGCATCCCTTGAAACACTCAAGCGTTATTCGGCGTGGCTTGGAACAACACTGTCGAACTCGTCATCGTTTGATTCGGCGGCGAGTGCGATAAACGCCTACCCCGATCTTGCCGGGACGCGAGGCGCTGCCTCAATTGTCGACAACTGGAAACGCAAGAACTGCTGAGCGTTATTCCTGAACGAGTTCGATCAGGGTGCCGAGGGCATCCTTCGGGTGAATAAACGCAACGGTGGTGCCGCGTGATCCGGGGCGAGGAGCATCGTCAAGGACGCGAAAGCCCTGAGCTTTCACTGCATCAAGCGCTTCGGCGCAATCGGCGACGCGGTAACCAACGTGGTGAATGCCAGGACCACCGCGGGTGTTGAGCCACTTGGCGACGGTGGAGTCGTCGCGAGTCGGGGTGAGCAACTGCACGTAGCTTTCTGCCACCTTCAGCAGGGCTTCTTCAACTCCGTCGCTCTCAACAATTTCGCGATGATCGACAACTGCACCGAAGGTTTCGCGGTAGTAATCGATGGCAGCACCGAGGTCGGGAACTGCAATTGCGATGTGATCAATTTCCGTAAGCAGTGGCTTTTGGTTTGCAGCAGCGTCGCTCATGTGAACTCCTGATTCTTCTTCGCCGGGTCGGCGTGCAGTGATGGCCATTGGATTCGTCCTTCGACTTGCGCGTTATGCGCCGTGGCGACGGAACGCTGTGATGCGATCTTCGCCAACCTTGGCGCGGAACTCTGGGTCGTCGATGCCGAGTCCTTCGGACGGAGCAAGACAGAGCACGCCAATTTTGCCCTCGTGCAGGTTCTTGTGGACCTGGTAGGCGGCTTCACCGGTCTGATCAAGCGGATAGACAGCGGAAAGAATCGGCTGGATCTTTCCTTCGCAGATGAGTTGGTTTGCAGCCCATGCTTCCGCGTAATTGGCGAAATGTGAACTGATGATGTTCTTCAACTTCATCCAGAGATGACGGTTGTCGTACTCAATCATGAAGCCGCTCGTCGCAGCGCAGGTGACGATGGTTCCACCGCGTGCAGCGACGAATACCGATGCGCCAAATGTTTGGCGACCGGGATGTTCGAACACGATGTCGACATCGCGACCGATCATTGAACGAATGTCCTTGCCAAGACGACGCCATTCAGTTTCGTCTTGGGTGTGTTCGTCGGCCCAGAACTTGTAGTTGGACTCGCGGCGGTCGATGACATGTTCAACGCCAAGATCATTGAGAAGCGCGACCTTCTCCGCAGACGAAACAACGCCAACCGGAGTTCCGCCGCCATTGAGGATGTACTGAACGGCGTAACCGCCGAGGCCGCCCGATGCGCCCCACACAAGTACGGCATCGCCTTGCTTCATTTGTGCAGCGTTCTTGCTCACCAGCATTCGGTAACTCGTTGAGTTGCACAGCGCGTTGACTGATGCTTCTTCCCACGAAAGATGTGCGGGCTTCGGCATGAGCTGGTTGGCCTTCACGACCGAAAGTTCAGCGAGGCCGCCGTAGTTGGTTTCGAATCCCCAAATGCGTTGGTTGTCGCCCAGCATTGAATCGTTGTGACTTGAAGGGTCTTGATCGTCGACGTAGTTGCAGTGCACAACAACCTTGTCGCCGACCTTCCACTTGCGAACCGCGCTGCCGACGCGCAGCACAACGCCCGAGGCGTCGGAACCAACAGCATGGAACGGCTGGTCATGGCGTGCGCCCCAATAACTCTCTTTGCCGAGACGCTTCAAGAAGCCGAAGGTCGAGACCGGTTCAAAGATTGAAGACCAGACCGTGTTGAAGTTGATCGAACTGGCCATGACCGCAATGACGGCTTCGTCAGGAGCGAGTTCAGGCATGGCGATCTCTTGGAGGTGAAGCGCCTGACGAGGGTCCTTCTCGCTGGACTCCATTCCGTCGAACATCGTTTGCTCAGACGCAAGCACGACAGTGGCCTTATAGGACTCAGGAAGGGGAATGGCCGCAAGCTCCTCGCCTGGGGCTCCCTGCAAAATGGCATCGATGATCTGTTGCATGGGGCCGAACGCTACCGGTTTCGCCACTCCAGAGGCCATGTGATCGACGACCCCAAGGCCATGAGGCTCCGCGAGTTACCGACGGGTAGTGTTTCGCCCCGGGGCATCACCGTCCCTCCAGTCGACCACCTGTCTGAGTTGGCGGCTAGGTACTCATCCTCTTGGAGGTTCAGACATGGCTGGATCGGTCATTCTCGCTGGCGCCCGTACTCCTATCGGCAAGCTTTCCGGCTCACTCGCCGGTTTCGAAGCCTCGGACCTCGGTGCAATTGCTATTCGTGCTGCGCTTCAGCGCGCCGGGCTCACCCCCGAGCAGATCGACTACGTCTTCATGGGTCAGGTGCTCTTGGGTGGTGCCGGTCAGATGACGGCTCGACAAGCATCGACGAAGGCCGGCATCCCGATGTCCGTTCCGTCAACCACTGTGAACAAGGTGTGCCTCTCGGGCCTCAACGCGATTCACCTTGCCGACCTCTACATCCAGTCCGGCGAAGCCGACATTGTTGTTGCCGGTGGCATGGAGTCCATGACAAACGCTCCGTATCTCATGCCTGGCGCACGCGCCGGCCTTCGAATGGGTGACGGCAAGGTTGTCGACTCAATGATGTTCGACGGTTTGTTCTGTGCCATTGATCAGTTGGCCATGGGTGCGGGCACCGAGAAGTACGCCGCAACTGCGGGCATTAGTCGTGAATCACAAGATGCACTTGCCGCCCTTTCGCATGCTCGTGCAGTCAAGGCCCAGACCGATGGCCTCTTCAATGACGAAATCGTCAACGTCGAGATTCCGCAGCGCAAGGGCGACCCCAAGTTGTTCTCCGTCGACGAAGGTGTGCGCGCAGAGTCGACGTATGACTCGTTGAGTGGTCTCCGCCCCGCATTCGATAAGGCCGGCAACATCACCGCTGGTAATGCTTCGCAGATTTCCGACGGTGGCGCCGCTGTCATTGTTGCGTCCGAAGCCGCTGCTGAACGTCTGGGCATCACGCCACTTGGTCGCATCATCGGTTACGGACAGGTTGCTGGTCCGGACGCATCGCTACTTGATCAGCCGGCAAACGCAATCAACAACGCACTCGATCGTGCCGGCATGAAGGTCGGCGATCTTGACCTGTTCGAACTCAACGAAGCATTTGCCGCTGTTGGCGTAGCTTCAATGGCCAAGCTCGGCATCACCGACGAAATCACCAACGTGAATGGTGGCGCAATCGCACTTGGTCACCCCATTGGCATGTCAGGCACCCGCGTTGCCCTGCACACCCTTCTGGAACTCAAGCGTCGCGGTGGCGGCAAGGGTGCTGCGGCACTCTGTGGTGGTGGCGGTCAGGGTGACGCCATCCTTCTTGAGTCGATCTGAGTTAGTCGACGTCGCGGCGACCCTCGAGGGCGCGGCCGAGTGTGAGCTCGTCTGCGTACTCGAGGTCGCCACCGACAGGTAGTCCGCTGGCAATTCGTGTGACGCGAATGCCGAGTGGTTTCAGCAATCGTCCCAAGTACATCGCTGTGGCTTCGCCCTCGATGTTCGGGTTTGTGCAGAGAATGACTTCTTCGATGCCTTCAGGTTCGATGCGCGCAAGAAGTTCCTTCACGCGCAACTGATCGGGACCGATGCCTTCGATGGGGCTGATTGCGCCCTGCAGCACGTGGTAACGACCGCGGTATTCGCCGGTCTTTTCGACGGCAACAATGTCGCGCGGTTCTTCAACCACGCACACAACTTTTGCTTCGCGACGGGTATCGCTGCAAATGCCGCAAGCGTCGCCTTCGGAAACGTTGAAGCAGATTGTGCAGAAACTGACGCGCTCTTTCACAACGGCGATTGCGGTCGCGATTCTGAGGGCATCTTCGGTGGGCAGCTTCAGGAGATGAAACGCGATTCGTTGTGCCGACTTCGGACCAACGCCAGGAAGTCGACCAAGCTCGTCGATGAGGTCCTGTACCGGACCGGCGTACACGCTCACGCGTGGTCGCCGGGATTCGGTGTATCGATTTCAATGATGTCGTCGGGTGCGCCGAAGAGCCCGAGCGCTTCAAGATCGACAAGACCTCCGAGGTCGCCAAGGTCGGGCATGCCTGCGTTTTGAAATGGTCCGAGTACCTCTTGTTGCATCGCGTCGATCTGTGCGAGCGCATCGTGAAATGCAGCGAGCACGAGGTCTTCGAGCATTGGTACGTCTGCAGGGTCGACTGCTTCGGGCGAAAGTGAAACCTTGAGCACGTGAAGTCCGCCGGTGATGCGAATGGCGACAGCGCCACCACCGGCTTGACCGATGAACTCGCGCGACGCGGCCTCGGCCCGGGCGTCTTCGAACTGCTGCTGCATGGCCATGGCCTGGCTCAACATCGAACCGAGATCGAACTGATCTGACATGTGGGCTCCCGGAGGGGCGAAGGGGTAGGGGGTCTATTCTTCGTCGACGAGTGAAGCGCCGGGAAACACAGCAGCGATGCGGTCAACGCCGGCAGTCGCTGTTCCACGGGCATTTGTGAGGTCGTCGAGGTCGATGGATTCGTCGACTGGGTTTTCGTCAGCGGCGGCGCGGCGCGACGCAGCGACAGCACGAGGTGCTGAGGGGTCGGGAGCCGAACCATCGACAACGAGTCGAATGGGAACGGCGGTGCCGAAATGCGCCGACAGCATGGACTCGACCTCGGGGCGGAGTTCTTCACAGCGCGTTGCGTGCGGTTCGTTGGGAAGCCCGAACACGGCGACACCGTCGGAGACCTCGACCCAGTGGCCGCCAGAGAACCGGGCCCGAGACCGTTGGGGAAGTGCAGGAAGAAGCGTGTCGCTCCAGATGCGCGTGAGGTCGACAAGTGCGGGCATTGTCCCGCCGGTGGGTGCTGGCGCAGGTGCGGCCGTCGGTGCTGCTTCGGCTGGGCTTGGTTCGGCCGTTGTTGCTGCTTCGGTTGAGGTGGGTGGTTTGGCTTGTGGTTCGGCTTGGGGCTCAGGCGCAGCAGGAGCACTTGCTGCTGGTGCGGAACCGGGCCGGGCCGGTCGTGCAGGCCTGCCGGCCGCCGGACGAGCTGCTGGACGAGCCGCGCGCCCGCCGTCTTCAACGCCAGAGCGACGAGCGAGTTCTTGGCGAGCGACATCGGCGGGACGACTACCGGCTGCGGGCATTGCGCTGCCATCGGCGTGTTCGTCGTCGGTGTCGTCGTTGGCAACCGGAGGAGGCGGTGCAGTCGGGCGGGCAGGACCAGGGCTTGCAAGTGCCGGATCGACTGCCGCAACAACGCCGCCACGCTCAAGCCGAGAGATGCGGTCGGCCAATGACGAAAGTGAAACGTCGGCATCGTCGCGAGTGAGACGCACGAGTGCGACCTCAAGCGGAATGCGTGGATCGAGCGCGTCTTGGATTCCAACGAATGCTTCGCCGAGCGACTCGAGTGCGCGAGTTGCGCCAGCAGCACCAAGGCGACGGCCCTGTTCGGTAGCGCGAGCGCGGTCGGTGTCGGTAAGACGCGAAAGGTCGGCGCCAACCGATGCAAGGAATACGTCGCGCAAACGGGCGATGAGTGCTTCGCCAAGAACGCGCGGGTTGCGACCGCGAGACAGTGCACCTTCAACGGCGATGAGCGCACGACCGGTGTCGCGCTCGCACAATGCTTCGACAAGTTCGTCGACTGCATCTTCGGAATCGGGGATTCCGCCAGCGGCAACAACGCGATCGAGCGCTGAGAGTGTGTCGCGCGCGGAACCAGCGCCGACGCGCAACACGTAGGCGCAACCCTCGGGCGAAAGTTCAAGACCAGCGTCGGCAACGACGTGGTCGACAAGACCTTCGAGATCGGCAGCCGAAAGTAAATGCACTTCGAAGTGCTGCGTGCGACTACGGATGGTGGGCAGCACCTTCTGTGGGTCGGTGGTGGCCAACACGAAGATGACATGCGACGGTGGTTCTTCGAGCGTCTTCAACAATGCATTCGACGCGGCGGTCGAAAGCATGTGGACTTCATCGAGGATGTACACCTTGTAGCGGCCGGGAGTTGCGAGCGATGCACTTGAAATGAGATCGCGAATCGCATCGACGCCGTTATTGGAGGCGGCGTCGAGTTCGTGCACATCGAAACTGGTGCCGGCATCGATGGAAAGGCAGGAGTCGCACACGCAGCAGGGTTCGCCCCCGGCTGGGTTCTCGCAATTGAGGACCTTGGCCAAGATGCGAGCCGTT
>JBIIGP010000252.1:0-3068 GCA_044236415.1 Acidimicrobiales bacterium
ATGCACAGTGACGACGTAGTCCGGGTCCTCACCCAACATCTCGCCCTCCCACCCCGCCTTATGTTCAGCCGGGACAAGGCCTTCACGCGAACACCACTCATCGAACTCTTTCATCGTTGGCCAGGTGGCTTTGAGTTGATTTCCCATAACCAACCGCCCACCGGGAGCAACGTGCCGAGCACAGTTCTGCACTGCGAGGGAGCGTTCTCGTTCGTCGACGAAGCCGATCACGTTTCCGGCGACAACGACCAGATCGAACTGACGGCTGAGATCCACCGTTGCAAGGTTTGCGAGTCGCCAATCAAGTTCCGGCGCCCGACGCTTTGCGCGCTCAAGCAGGTCGGGATCGAGGTCGACCCCGATGATCTCGACACCTCTTGCATGGAGTTCGATGCCGACGCGTCCGAATCCGCATCCAGCATCGAGCGCCGTCTCGGGTTCGAACTGCATGACGAAATCGACTTCACCATGCGGGTTCTCACCATTTTCGGCCATGCGATCCCAGCGAGATTCGTAATCATCGAGATCAACAGCCTTGCGCCATTGCGCCCATTGGGTTGAACCGACTGTTGGATCCTCAGCCATTGGTGTCCTTACCTTGTTCGAGAACTTGGGCATCGACGGCATCGATCAAGCCCCATGCCAACGCGGTGGTGACGTCGATTGGCCGACCACACAGTCCAAAATACGCGGCTCGATGCCTGCCGATCCGACGCGGGATGCTTGAAGTTCCGCCGGCTCCCGGAACGAGACCCATAGAAATTTCCGGCAACAAGAATGTTGTGTCCGGATGTGCCACTACTCGCGATGCAAACGCCGGTAACTCCACGCCAGCGCCGACACATGTTCCGTGAACATGGACCTCAACTCGTTCGGCGATTGCCGAAAGTGCAACGCCCGCATTGCGTCGTGTTCTGATGCTGTGCGCTTCAACTGGCGCCGGCGCAGTACCGAACTCATCGAGGTCGCCGCCACTGCAGAACGATGGACCGTTTCCGCGTAGCACCACCCGAGTGATCGTCTGATCGACATCAACGAGTCGAAATGCCTCCACCAACTCATCGCGCATTCGCGCGCCGTACGCGTTGTGCACCTCGGGTCGATCCAGCGTGATCCGCAATTCATCCCCGAAACGTTGCACTGCAACAACCGAATGTTCTGGGCGAGGCTTTGGCATTCGTGATGAGCGACCAGCAAGCCATGCCGAATAGCGCTCACCACCTTGCAGGAGGCTGTAAACCCAAGACTCGGCAACAACTGCTTCGGCAGCGGAGGAACGTTCGCTGACGCGAAGCAATTGCGTCAGGCCGATTGCTGCATCAGGTGACGCAGCAATCGAAGCGAGCAAAGCAGCGACCGACTCGTTCAACAACGACCCGCAGGCAACCCAGGGAGCGGGAGCGACATCGGATGAACACAACAAGACGTCAAGGCCGACGACGGCCGAGTCATCGGCCACCGCATTTTCCGAAACACCAATGAGCACGACTGGTGCGGTCTGAAGGAGTTGCGTCGCACGCAAGAGGTCGGTGGAGCTGAATGCCTGGGTTAGATCAACGAGAACCGCCGGCCACGACGAAACCGCGTCCAACGCGGTGTCATCAAGCCCATCGGCAATGAGATCCAAGAGAGCCGAAGGCGTATGAGCGTCGATCATGAGTGCACCAGCCTGCCCCGCACCCATGTGTTGCGCACATGCGATGCATTTGGGTCCGCGAGTACCTCGGTAAGCGGCGCATCAAGGAGACAAAGATCTGCCCGGGTACCAACCTTTACGCGACGAATGGGCCCACTGGGATCGAGGGGATCAGTGAGATACCAACCGAGCGCCGTCGCAGCCTCGACTTGCTCAGTTGCTCCCAAACATTGGCCCGTTCGTGTGGTTCGTGTCGACGCCGCAGCGATTGCGAGCCACGGATCGGCCGATGTCACGGGCGCATCACTTCCCGCCGCCACCCGAACACCTGCCTCAAGGAGCGTTGCCGCCCGATGAAGGAACGGAAGATCTTCGCTATCAACAACTTCCAAATAGTGATCACCGCGCTCACTCACGAGCGCAGGCTGCACAATGACAGTCACTCCCCCCGCTGCGAGCAAGGAATCGAGATCGGTCGGGAGCACTGAACCATGCTCGATGCGATCGCCAGGCATCATTCCCGCGAGCGCCATTGCGGTCGCCACCGTGACAGTTTCAGCTCGCGACACCGCATGGATAGCGACGGCGCGTCCAACGCGATGGTGAGCCTCGATGCGTTTGGCAAGCAGGTCAACATCAAGACCAACGACTTCATCGACCAGGATCTTTACTGGGCCAACAGAGGCCCAACCTTCAATCCACGCGCGCTCATCATCATCATTCACGCCGAGCAGCGTGAGCGATTGCGGCAACGAACCGTTTTGCACCGCTTGCCGAAGTACTTCGGCACGACCAGCCCCAAGTTTGTAGGTCGCGTCAGTAACGCCAGTAACTCCAAATGACGAAAGTTGGGCGCCGATGTTCTGCAGTGAGGGAGCGGCTACTCCAACACGTTCGGCCAACCACGTGTCGAGGCGAAGAAGTCGACCGGTCGGCCTCCCGCTGGAGTCGAGTTCAACTCCTGCTGGATTGTCATCACCGAGGACCGCTTCAAGACCTGCCGAAGACAACACCCACGCCAAACCAGAACGATGCTGCACGCGAACCTTGGTCGCCCCAACCAACGCATCAAGACGACGGCAATCAATCTGCCCGTGTCGATGCTCGTCGTATCCCGATGCGCGCACCCAACCACCGCCAGCTGAATCTGCTGCGTGACTCAGCGCGAGATCAAATGCACGTTCGTCATCCAGCGAATCGAGATCGAGTCCTTCATCACGCGCTGCCATCGCCAAGAGGTGCACATGATGATCATGAAGACCAGGGATGAGCGCCGCGCCATTTGCATCGATGACACCGGTTTCTCCCGCAGGCGGATGCACATCAATTGCAGCGATGATTTCGTCCTCGATCACGACCGATACCAAGCGACCATCGACCTCTGCGTTGGAAATCACCGTGCGCATACTCACCACACAACTCTTGCTGCAGC
>JBIIGP010000253.1:0-3048 GCA_044236415.1 Acidimicrobiales bacterium
ACCAACGATTGATATCACTCACACTGGTCAAGAACTTGTGCTTGATGGTGTGCGCATCGTGTTCCAGATGACTCCGGGCACCGAGGCTCCGGCGGAGATGAACTTTTACTTCCCCGATTTTCGAGCCCTCTGTATGGCCGAGAACGCAACCCATAACTTGCACAACGTCGTGACGTTGCGTGGTGCACTCGTGCGCGATGCACATGCGTGGGCAGGCTTTCTCGACGAAAGCATTGCGATGTTCGCGGCGGAGAGTGATGTCTCGTTTGCTTCTCATCATTGGCCAACGTGGGGAACCGACAACATCGTCGACTACCTCTCCAAACAGCGTGATCTCTACGCGTACTTGAATGATCAGACGCTTCGATATCTCAATCGCGGATTCACCGGTACTGAGATCGCCGAAATGATTGAACTTCCACCAACGCTCGCTTCGTCATGGCATTGCCGGGGCTATTACGGATCAGTCAGTCACAACGTGAAGGCCGTCTATCAGCGCTACATGGGTTGGTTCGACGGAAACCCTGCACACCTTTGGCCGCATCCGCCTGAGGAAGCGGCGGTCCGCTATATCGAGTTCATGGGTGGTGCCGAGTCCGTATTGGAGAAAGCGCAGCAGAGCTTCGACAGCGGCGACTATCGCTGGGTTGCCGAAGTTGTGAACCACGTCGTGTTCGCCGATCCATCGAATATGGCTGCGCGCGAACTACTCGCTCGCACCTACACGCAGATGGGCTATTCGCAAGAGAACGCGACCTGGAGAAATTTCTTTCTCACCGGTGCGCAAGAGCTGCGAGGCATTGAGGTCGCAGGACCAGCGGGGCAGAACGCGCTCGCACTCATGGCCCATATCTCCGTCACCCAGGTGTTTGATGCGATTGCAATTCGAATTGATGGGATGAAGGCTGCAGGACAGCGTTTCGCCATCAACTGGACGATTGCCGAGACCGGCGAACGCCATCTGCTTCGCCTCGAAAATGGTGTCCTGTCGAATGCGGTCAATCGGCATGCCGATGATGCCGTTTTGTCGGTGACTGTTCCGCGTTCACAACTGCTACTTCTTGTCATTGGTTTGGTGACACTCGAGGCGTTGCTTGAACAGGGCGTTGCAACTGCTGAAGGCGATCTCAGCGCGCTTGATTCCATTCGGGTACTTCTTGATCCACCCGACCCGAAGTTCTCGATTGTGCTGCCCTGATCGCTGGGCGTTCGCGCGCAGCGATCTAAAACGAGTTAGTGAGTGGCATCAATCATCACCGATGCCATCGCGAACCGTTCGTCACCAATTGCTGTCCAACGATGGTTTGTGCCGCGCTGAATTACGACATCTCCGGGGCCTAACTCGGTCTGTACACCGTCGGGAAGCTCGAGCAGCACCCGTCCACGCAACACCACATCGACATCAACGGTCGAAGTGACATGCCAACCCTGTTCAATCGGCGGCGCGGGCGTGAGTTCAACGAGGCGGAACCACAAGCCACCAGTTGGAGGAACAAGCGACCACGGACCATCAGGATCGCCGCCTTGATCGACTGATCGCAGCGGGCCACCGGTATGCCAGATGTCGGTCATCGTTGTAGTCGGTGATGACACTGCATCGGCTGCGCCACCATCGACCACTGGTGAACCCGTCACGACGCGACGAACTTGTTTGTTCCCCGCAGTTGCGGGCTTCACGTCGACGATGTCGGTGTTGGCTTCAACATCGGGTCGGAGCATCGTGACGAAGTAGGTCCAGCCGTGTTCATCGGCTGGTCGCCACCGATGGGCCGTTCCCCGTTGAATGACGAATTCCCCAGGCCCAATGACGCGCTCTCCATCTTCAAGACCCATAACGACTGATCCTTCAAGAACAACCATGAGATCGAGCGTGTCGGTCGCATGCATTCCGGGCGTGTCCGGATCATCACCAGCAACACGTAACCACGTGCTGTCAGGATCGGCCCCATGCGGAATACCGGGCATGCGGATGATTCGCGCACTCGCGCCACCGGGCGGAGGCTCTAACGCAAACCCGGAGTCGCCCTTGTCTGGGTCATCAGCGATTGACGGCAGAGGCCCGTCAAGCCACAGCACTTCGCTCACTGCAACGGTGTCGGTCACGATCGTGTTGGGTGCCGCGCCGTCGCTCGTAATGACGTGACGACCGGTGGCATCGATGCCAGTGACCACCCGTCGCACAAACGTTTGACCCATCGCGTGATCGTAGAGCCGAGCCGACACTGATGGGGCCGCCTGTGGAATGATGAACTCCTTAAACGGAAACGGTCCGGGGGGAACGGTGCGTAGTAGGTCGTCTTTGCGTTTGTTGGCTGCGATGGTTGCAGTGGTTGTCTTTGGAGCGACAGCAGCGTCGTGCTCGTCGTCGAACGATTCATCCTCGACGACCACGACCGTGTTTTCGAGCCCAGTCGCTGAAGCAACAATCACGGGGCCAGTGACGGGCGGCAAAGGGTTCGTTGTGCTCGCCCCAAATCCTCCCCAGGATGGTCAACAGCCAACAGTTTTTGACCTTGAAACCGTTGGCTATCAAGAGGATGAATACTTTTTCTCTGGCGATGCGACTGCGTACACAAGCGATGCGCCATTAACGGCAGACGGGATGTGGACGACTCGCGCTGCAGGAACAGCACCATATGCGTCTCGAATGGTGGTTCGTCGTCCGAGTGATCCGAAGAAGTTCAACGGCACCGTCATCGTTGAATGGCTCAACGTCACTGCCGGTCTTGATACCGCCCCTGACTGGACTTACTTGGCGCCAGAAATCATTCGATCGGGATTCGCATGGGTTGGAGTCTCAGCCCAGAGGGTTGGAATCGAAGGTGGCGGCATGTCGTTGGGTATCGATCGCGTTCTGAAGTCATTCGATCCGGCGCGCTATTCCTCACTCTCACATCCTGGCGATAACTACTCCTATGACATCTTCAGCCAAGCCGGCGCCGCGGTGCGTCGAAACAGTTCAACGGTGCTCGGAGATCTAAAACTTAAAAACGTCATCGGAATGGGTGAGTCACAGTCAGCAAGCCGCCTCACCACCTATGTGAATGC
>JBIIGP010000254.1:0-3026 GCA_044236415.1 Acidimicrobiales bacterium
CGTCTTCGGAAGTTTCGCCGCGTTGATCGTCAACATTCCCGCTCAAGGCGTAAGCATCCTCCTTGTTGCAGTCGTTGCGGCAGTGGCTACCGACGTTGGTGGATTTTTCTTCGGTCGGGCGATGGGGAGAAGCCCGTTGAGCGCGATCTCTCCGAACAAGACCGTCGAGGGTCTTGTGGGTGGAATGGTTGCAACGGTTTTTGCTGTGTTCGTTTTTGTCGTCGTCCTTGGCGTGAGTTCACTTGGCGCAGGCACGGCTTTAGTTCTTGCACTCGTCCTCGCCGTCGTTGCGCCACTAGGCGATTTGGCCGAGTCCATGTTCAAGCGTGACCTTGGGCTGAAGGACATGGGCTCGCTCATCCCCGAACACGGCGGTCTACTCGACCGCTTTGATGCCCTGCTGTTCGTCCTCCCCACGACCTATTACTTGGTGAGAATTCTCGGATTGGGCTGATCCCGCGGGGAATCACGCATCCTCTCTCGGTAGGCTGAATTCCATGTCGCTGACCCGTGTCGCTCTCGCCGGTTCCACTGGCTCGATCGGTACGCAGGCGCTCGAGGTCATCGAAGCCGAAGCCGACCGTTTCGAACTCAGCGCTATCGGGGCCACAGGCCGCCAGCCTGAAGTGATCATCGAACAAGCCCGTCGCTATCGCCCTTCGGTGGTTGCGATTAGTGACCCCGAGGCGGCGCGCTCGATTGCAGCGGAACTCCCAGGTATTGAAGTTCGGGCTGGAAGCGATGCAATGGCGAGCCTCGCGCTTGAAGCCGATGTTGTGGTGAACGGTGTCGTCGGGTTTGCCGGTCTGTCGGTAACTCTCGCAACGCTCGAGGCCGGTCGACGTCTCGCACTTGCCAACAAAGAGTCGCTCATTGCCGCTGGCCCAGTCGTGCAGGTGGCGCGCCGTACGCCTGGCGCCGAGCTCGTCCCCGTTGACAGTGAACATGGCGCGATCCATCAGTGTCTTCGTGCTACCGACAACAAGAATCGCGTTGCTCGATTACTGCTCACCGCGAGCGGTGGACCATTCCGTGGCCGAACTGCTGACGATCTCGCAAATGTGACGATTGAAAATGCCCTCGCCCATCCGACGTGGAGCATGGGTCCAAAGATCACGATCGACTCTTCGACACTTATGAACAAGGGTCTCGAAGTCATCGAAGCCCATGAACTTTTCGGAACGCCTGCAGGCGACGCCGGCTACGGCATCGGTTTCGACGACATTGATGTTGTGGTTCACCCGCAGTCAGTGGTGCACTCCATGGTTGAGTTCACCGATGCGTCGACAATCGCCCAGCTTTCGACTCCCGATATGCGCCTCCCGATTGGTTACGCGCTGGCGTGGCCCGATCGCATTGCCACTCCATTCGGAAGAATCGACTGGACCACCCTTGGCCGTCTCGATTTTGAACCGCCTGATCTTGAAGCGTTCCCATGCCTTGCCCTCGCGTATGCGGCGGGTCGCGCAGGCGGAACCGCGCCGGCATGGATCAGTGCAGCCAACGAGGTTGCGGTTGAAGCATTCCTTGAAGGCCAGATCGCTTGGCGTGACATTGCCGCAGTAATTGCTGCCACGCTCGATCGTCACGATGGCGCTCCGGCAACCGATGCGGCTGCAGTGATTGATGCCGATTTGCAGGCTCGACGTAGTGCTCTTGAAGAACTCAACTCTTTCGCTTCGGTGGTGCGCTGATGACAACCTCTTCAATTCCAAATGACATCGATCAAGGAGATTCCGCGGAACCTCCTCGTTCATCGCTTCTTGAGCGGATCTTCGGTAACCAGTTCGTGCTGCTCGGACTGCTCCTGACCCTGTTGGGTTGGGTTGCGTTCACACGTATCTGGTTGTTTGTCTTAATTGTCGCCATCGTTGCGTCGGTATTTCTCCACGAAATGGGCCATTTCTTGATGGCGAAACGCAACGGCATGAAGGTCACGGAGTTCTTCATTGGCTTTGGCCCGCGCGTGTGGTCATTCCGGCGCGGTGAAACTGAATACGGCCTCAAACTCGTTCCCGCTGGCGCCTACGTTCGCATCATCGGCATGCATGGCCTCGAAGAAATCGACGAGTCCGATGAAGAGGCCCGCACCTATCGAGCGCAGTCGTACTGGCGGCGCATGCCAGTGGTTCTTGCTGGCCCGATGGTGAACATCGTCCTAGGTCTCTTGCTGCTCGTCGTGGTGTTTGCCGGGTTTGGTCAGCCATCTAAGGACAAGTGGAAGATCGACACCGTCTCTTCAGGGTCTGCTGCTGCAAGTGCTGGACTCCAGCCGGGCGACCGAATCATTGCGTTCAACGGACAGCCCGTGGGGGCGTTCGACGATTTCACGAGCGTTGTGCGCGCTCAAGGCGGTTCCTCTGGCGAACTCACTGTTCAACGTGGAGATGAAGAACTCATCATTCCCACAAGAATTGGTTGGTCACTCAATGCCGACGGCGCACGCGCACTGCAGCCGCTCGTTCCTGGCGATCGAGTCACGAAGGTCGGCGACGTTTCAGTGTCCTCGTATGCCGAAATGCAGTCGGCGCTTCAACGATTCATCGGTCCGGTCACGATCACATTCGACCGTAATGACCGCGCCTTCACGACGACTGTCGATGGACCCATCGCAATGCCGGTCGATGGGTACCGCGGATTCCTCGGCGTGAGCCCAAGTTCAGTGCTGGTGCACGCCGGCATTGTTGAAGCAACGGGCCAAGCGTTCGGAGCATTCGGAGACACAGTTGTCGGGTCTGTTCAAGGAATGGGCCGCATCTTCTCGCCTTCAGGGATCAGCAAGTTGGCCTCCCAAGTGGCCAATGGCGGATCCTCGGACTCAAGCTCTGACTCATCGGTCGAGCCGGTGAACTCAGGATCGGCGAGTTCTTCGGGTTCGGGTTCATCGGCATCCTCAAATGTCGATCGTCCTATGTCGCTTCTTGGCATCGTGAACGTCGGTACCCAACTCGGCGAACAGGCCGGATGGGCTGGCGTTCTTGCGTTGCTCGCCACGGTCAACATTTTTCTCGGCCTCATCAACCTCG
>JBIIGP010000255.1:0-3019 GCA_044236415.1 Acidimicrobiales bacterium
ACCCGGCGTTCGGGACGTTCGCCAGCGATACCAAAGAAAAGGTTTGTTCGACCCTTGCACGAGGCGTGATCCATCCATTCGGGCCGAGCAACTGCGAGCAACATGGATTCCATCTCAACTCCTGGGTTCGTGAACCGAGTGACGTCGTCGTCATGAGGTGTAACCGAATTTAGTGCTAAATATTTCCTCTTCCTCAGAAAATCTCCGCTCACGAGCTGTGACCTTGGGCATAAGGGGCCCAAGAGGTCTGGGGGCAGGGCTTCCCCCTAGGCTCAAACGGTGACTGTGTTTCTCGTCGGAGCTGGGCCGGGCGATCCGGGATTGCTGACGCTTCGTGGCGCAGAAGCCTTGGCGATGGCCAACGTTGTGGTTTACGACCGGCTTTCTGTGAGCGCATTGCTCGATCTGGCCCCGCCTGGGGCCGAGCGAATCAGCGTGGCGAAATCGGCGGGTCGAGCGGTGATGCCTCAGGACGAAATCAACGCATTGCTCGTCGAAAAGGCCAACCAGGGTCTGACAGTCGTTCGTCTTAAGGGCGGTGATCCCTTCGTCTTTGCTCGCGGGGGAGAGGAAGCTGCGGCTCTCGCAGCTGCAGGCCTCCATTACGAGGTCGTGCCCGGGGTGACGTCGGCAATCGCCGTTCCTGCCTATGCGGGCATTCCCGTGACACTGCGCCATTCGTCTACCTCATTCACCGTCATTACTGGTCATGAGGATCCCGACAAGAGCGATGAAGTCAATTGGGAAGCCGCCGCGCAACTGGGAGGGACCATCATCATTCTCATGGGGATCGGCCGTTTGCCGAAGATTGTTGATCGGCTTCTGGCCGGCGGCCTTGCCCCCGATACGCCTGCGGCAGCAATTCGTTGGGGCACGCGGCCCGAACAACACACCGTGAGGTCAACGCTTTCAGCAATCGCCCGCGAACAATTGGCGTCTCCGAGCGTGATCGTGGTCGGACAGGTGGCGGCCATGGATCTTTCGTGGTTTGAATCACGGCCTCTTTTTGGCAAGAAAGTGATTGTGACGCGGCCTCGACATCAGTCATCAGTTCTCGCCGATCGGTTACGAGACGAAGGTGCTGACGCGCTGATTGTGCCCACCATTGAAATTGTTGACCCAGTTGATGGCGGCTCTGCATTGAACGCTGCAGTTGCACAGGCCTCGTCCTATGACTGGATAGTGCTTACGTCGGCAAATGGCGCGGCGAGATTCTGCGAGCGACTCCGCGATGGCCGCGATCTTGCCGGAGTAAAGATTGCAGCGATAGGCCCTGGAACCGCTGAAGTTCTGGCCGACCACAACCTTGTGGCCGACCTCATTCCCGAGCGGTTTATTGCCGAATCGCTTCTCGAAGCGTTCCCTCTTCCTAATGACACTGATCAACGGCGAGTATTGCTTGCGCGTGCTGAGGTCGCCCGCGACGTTCTGCCCGACGGCTTACGCGACTTGGGTTGGCGCGTCGATGTCGTCGATGCCTACCGAACGATTCCAGTAGAACCCTCTGACGCCGAGCGCGAACGAATCATTGGCGCCGACATCGTCACATTCACTTCCTCATCAACGGTCGACAACTGGGTTGCGGCATTCGGGGTCGACACGCTCCCCAAGGTTGTTGCGTGCATTGGTCCAATCACGGCCGACACAGCGCGTCGGGCCGGGCTTCGTGTCGACGTGATTGCCGATGTCCACACCATCGACGGACTTGTCGATGCGCTCGTTGAGCGGAGTGCACACCCGACTGCACCGAAGAAGAAGACCCCTCGACGTTCCAGTCGTGGCCCCCGATTCGGTCGCCAACAGCGGCGTGCCTAGGCTCTGCGCCAATGAGTTTCCCTCAACGCCGACTTCGTCGTCTTCGCCGCACGCCCACTCTCCGACGGATGGTCGCTGAAACGCGTCTCACTCCCGACGATCTCATTGCGCCCCTTTTCGTGCGTGAGGGAATCACGGAACCGCAGCCGATCGCATCAATTCCTGGTGTCATGCAACACACCCTTGGTTCACTCCGTGCCGAGGTTGCTGATCTCGTGGGTCTTGGTGTTCCGGGAGTCATCCTCTTTGGAGTTCCCGAAACCAAGGACGACATTGGGTCGGGCGCCTGGAACCCAGACGGCATCGTGCAGATCGCGTTGCGTGAGTTGCGCGACACGTTTGGTGATCGCGTTGTCCTCATGTCTGATCTCTGTCTCGATGAATACACCAGTCACGGCCACTGCGGGGTTCTCGATGGCCACGGCAGCGTCGACAACGACGCAACACTCGATCTCTACGCGAACGTCGCAATTGCACAAGCCACCGCCGGGGCTGACATCGTCGCTCCCTCAGGAATGATGGACGGCGCAGTTGCAGCAATCCGCGATGCACTCGATGGAGAAGACTTCATCGAGACTGCGATCATGGCGTATTCCGCGAAGTATGCATCGGCGCTTTACGGTCCGTTCCGTGATGCAGTCGATGTCACGATCGAAGGCGGTGGCGATCGCAAGGGGTACCAGCAAGACCCTGCAAACGCTCGAGAGTCACTTGAAGAGATTCGTCAAGACATTCTTGAGGGCGCCGACATCGTGATGGTGAAGCCGGCGATGTCCTATCTCGACATCATTGCGAGGGCTCGCCAAGAGGTCGATATCCCTCTGGCCGCCTATCACGTGTCTGGCGAATACGCGATGGTTAAAGCAGCGGCAGAACGTGGATGGATCGATGGAGACGCCGTCGCCATCGAGCAACTCACTTCCATTCGACGCGCGGGCGCCGACATGGTTCTTACGTACTTCGCGCGCGATGTCGCCGAACTTCTCAACGATTGAGCTCATGACACAAACAAACGAGTCGCTGTTTGAACGCGGTCAGCGCGTCATCCCGGGTGGAGTGAATTCACCAGTCCGAGCGTTCCGCTCTGTGGGCGGTACTCCGTATTTCGTCGCAAGCGGTAGTGGTGCGCGCGTGACTGATATCGAAGGAACAACGTTCCTTGATCTCGTTCAGAGTTACGGAGCGATCATCGCCGGGCATGCTC
>JBIIGP010000256.1:0-3003 GCA_044236415.1 Acidimicrobiales bacterium
ACGAGCTGAATGCTCATGCCGGCGCTACGCGCCATCTTGCCGCCACCACCGGGCTTGAGTTCGACGTTGTGCACGACGGTACCGACCGGGATGTAACGCAACGGAAGTGCGTTACCGGGACGGATGTCGGAGCCCTGGCCGCTCTGGAGAATGTCTCCAACCTGCACACCCTTCGGGGCGAGGATGTAGCTCTTCGCTCCGTCGTGATAGTGCAGCAGCGCGATGCGGCAGGTGCGGTTGGGGTCGTATTCAATCGCGGCGACTGACGCCGGAACGCCGTCCTTTACGCGACGGAAATCGATAAGACGGTACCGCTGCTTGTGACCGCCACCCTTGTGACGTGCAGTCTTGCGACCGTAAGAGTTACGACCGCCAGTGCGGTTCTTGGGAACGACCAGCGAACGTTCCGGCGAGTCCTTTGTGATCTCCGCGAAATCGGAGACAGTCTGGAATCGACGTCCGGGGCTGGTCGGCTTGCGCTTACGAAGAGCCATGGTTCCTTACCCCTCGAACAGTTCGATGCGGTCGCCGGCGGCGAGAGTGACGAATGCACGCTTCTGGCCCGTCTGCGTACCGAAGCTTCCGGTACGACGGTTGCGCTTGCGCTTGCCATTGCGGTTGAGCGTGTTCACCTTGAGCACCTTCACGCCAAAGATCGACTCGATTGCGTCGTGGATCTCGGGCTTTGAAGCGTCGGGGTGAACAACGAACGTGTAGACGTTTGTGTCGAGGAGTGCGTAGCTCTTCTCACTCACAACGGGACGAATGATGATGTCGCGTGGGTTCTTTGCGCGGAGATCTTTCACTTTGATTCCTCCACGTTCGGCAGGGTCGATTTTGTGAACACGACGTAGTCCGAAACGAGAACGTCGTAGGTGTTGAGTTCAGCGGTCTCGATGATGTGGACGTGGCCAAGGTTGCGGAAGCTCTTCCACGCAGCGACATCGCCACGATCGAGAACCAACAGCACCTTGCCTTCGACGCCGAGTGCACCAAGTGCAGCAATCGCACCCTTGGTTGAAGGAGCGTCGAACTTCCATTCGTCGACGACGATGACCTTGTCTTCAGACGCACGATCGGACAGAGCCGAACGAAGCGCGAGCTTGATCATTTTCTTCGGAGTCTTCTGGGCGTAGCTGCGTGGCTTCGGGCCGAGCGCAACGCCACCACCGATCCAGTTCGGCGAGCGAGTCGAACCAGCGCGTGCTCGGCCGGTTCCCTTCTGCTTGAACGGCTTCGCACCGCCGCCCGATACCTCGGCGCGGGTCTTGGTGCTCTGCGTGCCTGCACGACGTGCCGCAAGCTGCGCGGTCACGACCTGATGCATCACCGGAACATTTGGCTCGATGCCGAAAGTGGTGGCATCGAGTTCGATCGAACCGGCGTCAGCGCCAGCCGGGGTCTTGACGGTCACTGTTGCCATCACGCATCACCCTTCGAGTGGATCTTCACTGCGTCGCGGATGACCACCATGCCGCCCTTAGGGCCAGGCACAGCGCCGCGCACGAGCAGCAAATTCTTTTCGGGATCGGCAGACACAACGCGCAGGTTGAGCGTCGTGACTTTTTCTGCACCCATGCGACCAGCCATCTTCTTACCCTTGAAGACGCGAGCCGGTGTGGCGCAGGCGCCGACCGAGCCAGGAGCACGATGGACGCGGTGAGCACCGTGCGATGCGCGCTGACCACTGAAGTTGTGGCGCTTCATCGTTCCGGCGAAACCTTTGCCCTTGCTCACGGCAGTGACGTCAACAAACTCGCCAGCGGCGAGTGTGTCGACTTTGATTTCTTGGCCAACTTCGAATTCGTCGACGTTGTCGAGACGAAGCTCGAGAACGCGCTTGCCAGCAGCAACGCCAGCCTTTTCGAAGTGACCGCGATCAGGGCTGTTCAACTTGCTGGCCTTCTTCTCACCGAAGGTGACCTGCAATGCGTTGTAGCCATCGCGTTCGATTGTCTTGATCTGCACCACGCGCATCGGAGCGACGTGCAGCACGGTCACGGGTACAACGCGGTTTGCGTCATCCCATACCTGTGTCATGCCGACTTTTTCGCCGACTACTGCTTTGTTCGCCATAACGGCAACGATCTTTCTGTTGTGGTTTGCGTCGAGTCGGACATGCGGGGACGGGCCCTTCATGCCAACGCTCGGCACGGGAAAACCCGGCCGAGCGCCTGTCGGTTGTGCTGCGGGGTATCTACCGAAGTAGACCGTCGCAGACGTCGGTTCGATCGACGTAGAGGTGCGGCTGGTGATCTTCCGGAGAAGACCCCTGTTGCACGGAGGTGAAACTCTAGGGGTTCGGCCGGCTCAGACCAAATCCCGATTTTGACGACGATTTGAGGGCATTGAGCCACCAGGCCCTTGACCATGTACCACACCTATGTACCACGCCTATGTGGTACAACTGGCCCATGGCCTCCGACCAGATCCTCGAACAGATCAGTGCCTTGCTTGCGAGCGAGGACGATTCCACGGTGAATACCTCAATGCGGCTGCCGGCCAAGCTCCGCGAGGCTGCCGCCCTTGCCACTGAACACCTCGGCGTGGCCCCATCCACCACGGCATATACCGCTCAACTTCTGCGCTCAGACATCGAGGCCTCGCTACTGGCCGCCGTTCTCGAGGCCCATTACGAGGTCGTGCCTTCCGATCGACCGTCCCTGGCCGAGATCACCCTCGGAGTGGCGGAAATCGACGGGAACCCCCTCGCCCGCCGGCCGGACCTCATTACGAGAGCCGCCGAGGAAATCGTGGCGACCCACCCACGAGCCACTCCCGACGATGTCCTCCTCTGGGCCGAGGCCCAAAGGCTGGTCCGTTCATGACCGTGGTGATCTTGGACAACGAAGCCGTCCAAGCCATCCTTCAACCCCGTCATCCAAAGTTCCGCGCCGTGGCCAGTCGGCTTGAAGCCGCACGTTGGCGCTCAGCAAACCACTCACAGGTGACGCTCCATATTCCTGCGACGGTTCAGGTGGAGGCAGGCTGGGACCGAACCTC
>JBIIGP010000042.1:0-11464 GCA_044236415.1 Acidimicrobiales bacterium
GGGCAACTCGTCTCGGCGCCAATGTTCTATGGAAGCCCGGACGCGGGCTCAACGGCGCGGTGAACGAGGGCGTCGCTGATCTTGCCCATCTCGACATCGACACTGTGATCGTCGCTCACGCTGACCTACCCCACGCTGAACATCTCGAATGGTTGGCCGACGTCGATGGCGTCACCCTTGTTCCTGATCGACATGGCGACGGAACCAACGTCATCGTGATCCCCACTGACAGCGGTTTCGTTTTTTCCTACGGACCCGCTTCGTTTGCCCGTCACCATGCAGAAGCACAACGACTCGGCCTTGACGTGCGCGTGATTCACAACGATCGACTGGCATGGGACGTTGACCGACCCGATGACTTACAACCTCCGAAGTGGGCGGACCATTCATGAACAACCAGCTACCGCCGCTTCCCATCGGAGACCTTCCAAACGGTCCGATGACTTCTCGCGACATCCCGACTCCGACGCGCGCGCTCGTCATCGTTGCCCATCCCGACGATGCTGAGTTTCAATGCGGCGGCACTCTTGCCAAATGGGCCGCCGCTGGATGTGTCATCAATCATCTCGTTCTGACCGACGGCGCCAAAGGAACCTGGGATCCCAACCAGAACTCTGAAGAACTCGTTGAACTGCGCCGAGCCGAACAAATGGAAGCCGCCCGTCGGCTCGGGTCTACTGGCAAGGTCGTCATGCTCGGTCATGTCGACGGCGAACTCCAGCCGACACTGCACATTCGCGATCAAGTTGCCTACTGGATTCGCTCGACACAACCCGATGTCGTTCTCGCTCATGATCCGTGGAAGCGATACCGGCTCCATCCCGATCATCGCAATGCCGGATGGCTCGCACTCGACGGCATCGTCGCCGCTCGAGATCCTCACTACTTCAAACACCACGGTCTTGAGATTCACCGCCCCGATTGCGCCCTCTTGTTTGAAGCCGACGAGCCCGATCATGTCGAAGACATCAGTGGCTTTGTCGACACGAAGGTTGAAGCGCTCTTGGCCCATGAGAGCCAATTCGTCACAACTCACGCCATTCCGCCCGGTGACGACGGAACCTTTGCCACGGTATTTGGCGAACGGATCCGAGACCACGCTGCTGCCGTCGGTGCCGCAACCAACGTGTCTCGCGGAGAAATCTTCAAGTTGCTGAATAATCTCTGACCCGATCTGACTCACCGTCAGAAGACTTCCCTTCATGACCGCTCTGTGAACGGAAGACGAACTCCATCCAAGTATCCGCGCGTGAACCCGACGCGCGGTGTTGGATGACGGAGTCGCAGCAACCGCACCTCCGGGAGACCAGTGACCACCACGCAGGCCGTGTCGTCCAACTCGTCCGATCGATCGCAGGGATTCAACCCCGATCATGTCGCCGGAGGAGGCCGATGACTCCCATGAGCAAGCGCATTTATGTTCTCGATACGTCAGTGCTTCTCGCCGACCCGAAATCAATGACTCGCTTCGAAGAACACGACGTCGTACTTCCCGTCGTGGTCGTGCTGGAACTCGAATCAAAGCGGAACCACCCCGAACTTGGTTGGTCAGCTCGCCAAGCGTTACGTCAACTTGAACATTGGCGCGTCAAACACGGGAACCTCACCACTGCTTTTTCGGTCAACGACGCAGGCGGAACACTGCGCGTCGAGATCAACCATCAAAACCTCAATGCCCTTCCCCCTTCTCTGTCAGGCGATAGCAACGATCACCGAATTCTTGCGGTGGCCCAAAATCTGGCGACCGAAGGAAATGACGTCACCGTCGTCACGAAGGATCTTCCACTTCGACTGAAGGCATCAATTGTTGGCCTCGCCGCAGATGAGTACCGCAATGAACTCGCACACGACGACAGCTGGACAGGCATCGTCGAACTTGAATGCGACAGCTCAGCAATCGATGAGTTGTTCGACCATGGTTCCATCGACGATGAACGAGCGCGCAATCTTCCTTGCAACACGGGCGTCGTCATGCACGCTGGATCTCAATCAGCATTAGCCCGAGTCCATTCCGACAAATCGCTGCATCTCGTTCGTCGCGACGGACAACTCTTCGATGTACGTGGCCGTTCTGCCGAACAGCGCATTGCAATCGACCTTCTTGCTGATCCTTCAATTGGCATTGTTTCCCTCGGAGGTCCTGCAGGCACGGGAAAGAGCGTGTTGGCTCTCGCCGCCGGTCTCGAATCAGTACTTGAACAGCGCAGCCATAAACGCGTCGTGGTCTTCCGCCCGCTCTACGCCGTCGGCGGCCAAGACCTCGGCTATCTCCCTGGTTCCGAATTCGAAAAGATGAGTCCGTGGGCTGCGGCCGTACTCGATGGGCTTGAAGCAATTACCGGGCCAGAAATCATCGATGAAGTCATCCACCGTGAACTCCTTGAAGTTCTTCCGCTCACACACATCCGCGGACGGAGCCTCACCGACACCTTTGTCATCATCGACGAAGCTCAAAACCTTGAGCGACCAGTTCTCCTCACAGCGCTAAGCCGCCTCGGCGAGGGAAGCCGCGTCGTCCTCACCCATGACGTTGCCCAGCGCGACAACTTGCACGTTGGTCGTCACGACGGAATCATCCCCGTTATCGAAGCGCTACGAGGCCACCCGATCTTTGGTCATGTCACGCTGACCCGATCAGAGCGCAGTGAGATAGCAGCGGTCGTCACCGAACTACTCGACGGACCTTTGGACTCCTGAATTTGGACAGCGCCGTGCTGCGGCGATCCCACTGTCGGACTCACCATCTAGCGTGCAGTCCGTGAGCCCATCGATTTCCGCATTCCCGAGTGTCAACGTGCGCGAGTGGTCGACCCAACCACCATCGCTTCCGTTCGCGGTGCTCGATGTCGAAACAACAGGGCTTAGTCCGGCGAAAGACCGAATCATCGAAATCGCTGTTGTCCGGTGCGCCCCTGATGGTTCGTTCCTCGACGAGTGGTCAACACTTGTCGATCCCGGCCGCGACCCAGGCCCCACCCATATTCACGGCATCACTGCTTCCGACCTCAAGGGCGCTCCCGCATTCGAAGACATCGCCGAGGAACTTCGCGCGCGGCTTGCTGGGTCGATGGTCGCGGCACACAACCTTTCGTTCGATGCTGGTTTCCTCGCTGCTGAATTTCAACGTGCAGGTTCGACGACCCCAGATCAGCCCGCTGTGTGCACTCTGCAACTTGCCCGCCATGTCCTCAAAGGAAACGAGGGGTACTCGCTGGCAGCGTGCGCAGCGGCGTTAGGCATCGATCATCCAAATGCCCATCGCGCCCTCGCCGACACTCGCGTGACTGCGTCAGTGCTGGCCGCCATGATCGCTCTCCTGCATCCCCCTTCCGATCAAGACGCACTCCCCTTCGGATAATCAGGCCAACAAGCACTTTCATCTGCATGCGCTCGTTGCGAGGCTCATGCCTGGGATTGCGATCACCCGGAACCGATCGCCGCTGTCCATCGACGCGGAGAGTTGTTCCCATGCCCATCACCCACTTCGATCTTGAGCCATTGGTCGACCAGTTATTGCTCTGTTCGTTCGATCAGCCAATGTTCCTCACGTTCGACAACACACACCTTGTTGCACATGTTCCACTCGATGCCGAAGATCCCGTGCCATCACTCTTTTGCCGCACCGTCGATGCCCGCATCTCGGCCGTCGGGATTTACGCGTCTGCGATGGTGTCTGGATCCTGCGGTAGGCCAACCGTCTCCGCCGATCAAACCGTTGTGCACATCGTCCACCGGAGCGGGATCGCGCTCACGGCGCTCTCACAATTGGAGTCAGTGCGAACGTTCGGACCAACCACCGAACCTCAACAGGGTCGAGTCCCCGATGCGTGCCGGCGCATTCTTGGCCTCACCACCGCACCGCCAACCGACTCAATGACCGACTTCGTAATCGCGGCATGGCTCGAAGTCATCTCCAGAGTCGCGCTCCAGCACCCCGAGATCACCTGGTCAGACATCGTGGCGTTGCACCCTGCCTGCAGCAGCATCGGTGAAGCGGCAACACCAACTGAAATTGCACAAGCAACCCAAACTCTCGGGCACTCGCTCGACTGGGAGCGATTCCGCCGGGTGATCTCGACAGTCGGAGGTTTCCCATTTGGAGACTCAGGGAAGAAAACCGCCGCATGGATGGACACCGGCATGTTCTCGCGGTGGGCGATGGATTCACTGCCCTCACGCTCAGATGCCTTTGATCTCCTCGATGCCGCACTCGGACCAGCAACCTTTGATCGTCTTTGGGCAACAATTCGTTTCTGCGAATAGGTCGCCACTCAGTCTGTACACAGGAGATGGTGCACGGCTTGAGTGATCCGATCGATACATCGACAAAGGGGCGACCAAGATCCCTGCCCCTACACCGGTAGATTCATAGGTGTGTCCAACGATTCCCCAGTTTGGGGTCCCCCATCAATCGTCGGCACTTCCTTGTCTTAGGCGGCGCTGGGATCGTCGCGGCAGCAGCTGTCGCCACAGGCTGTTCATCGGGTTCGGGTTCATCGACGGTCAAGGTCAAAGAACCAAAACAGATCGCACCGCCAAAGCTGGACGCGTCCTACCAGCCACCACCCTCTTCGACGCTCTTTGATACCGCCATCACTAGCGGTCGCGTTATGGATCCAGCAACCGGTTACGACGCGATCGCCAACGTCGGCCTAATCGGCAACCGCATCGCCTTGATCACGACCGACGACATCAACGGCAAGACCATCATCGACGCGAGCAACTTGGTAGTTGCCCCAGGCTTCATTGATGTCCTTTCCTACGAGCCCAACTCATATGGGGTTTGGTACAAACTCGGCGACGGCGTCACAACAAACCTCGGCATGCACGGAATCAAAACGCCTGTCGACGCGAAAGGTTTTTTCTCGAACTACACCGGGAAGAACGCACCACCAATCAACTTCGGCGGTGCCTTTTCTGATAAGTGGTACCGAGACTCCATCGGCGTGAAGTCAGTAGCGACTCCTGTGCAGCTTTCGCGTTTAAGTGATGATCTCAACAAACAACTTGATGCCGGATGGATCGGGCTTTCGATCGATCCCGAATACGCACCCTCAATCAACTTCAACGAATACGCGGCACTCGCTCAAGTTGCCAAGCAAGCGGAAATGCCGTTGTTCACCCATATTCGATATTCCTCACCTTGACCCGCAGGAAAGAGCTCGCTTGACGCGATTGACGAAGTACTGAATGTCGCTCGACAGACTGGTGTCTCGTTGCATGTCGATCACATCCCCTCCATGGCAACACACGTGATGCCTGAAGCCATTGCAAAAATCGATGCCGCCCGCAGTGAGGGCCTTGACATCACCGGATGCTTCTACCCATACACATTCTGGGGCACCTACCTGGGATCTGCCCGCTTCGCTGGTGACTGGCAATCGAGATTCCGCATCTCCTACAACGATCTGCAACTCGCAGGCTCGTCCGAACGCCTCACACCCGAATCGTTCAAGAAATATCAAGCACAAAACAAACTCGTTGTCGCCTACGCGATACCGCAAGAGGACGTCAATGCCGCACTCAGCTCGCCATGGTCACTGGTTGGCTCCGACGCGATCCCTGAGTCGTCGAACAACAACCATCCCCGCGGTGCCGGTTGTTTCTCTCGCCTCCTCGGGCCGTATGTGCGTGACATGGGTGCGCTTTCGCTGATGGACGCACTTGCGAAGTGCACAATCCTTCCGGCCAAGCGCCTTGATGCCCGCGTTCCGATGCTCGCCCGCAAAGGTCGGCTCCAAATGGACGCAGATGCCGACATCACCATTTTCGATCCTGCGACGATCGCCGACACCTCAACCGTCGAGAAGCCAGCACAGATGTCCAAGGGAATTCCCTATGTGCTCGTTGCCGGAGCCGTGGCCAAAGACCCCAGCGGCGTGAAGCGCGACAGCCGCGGCGGCCGGGCCATCACTGGTCAACCCGCCTAACTGAGCGGGCGGTCACTCCTTCGCTGATCACTCGTCAAGACAACAGCCATCTTCTGGTCATCTAACGTTCATCTCGTTATGACTCATGGGCTATTGTGCGAAGAATATCTATTTTTCTTTACGGCAGGGCGCACTTCTGCCCTTCAATGATCGGGGCTCAGCCATGGTGAAAGTCAGTCGTCAACGCTCTGCAGAACTGCGTATCGAATTGCTCGATGCCGCTGGCGCGGAACTCCGACGGGTGGGTTACGACGCAATGGCACTCACCACCGTTGCCGGAAACTGCGGGCTCGCCACCAGCGCTATCTACAACCGATTCCCTACGAAAGAAGCGCTTGTTGATGCTCTCCTTACAGAGCGGATTGAACCCGTTCTTGGCGCGCAAACAGATGCAGAAGCTGTCGCTTTCTGGTCAGGTTCAGACGAACCGCCGAAACTCAACTTCGAACAACTTGGTGTCGTTGCCGAACTTCTCCTGGCGGCGCGACACACCCCGTCTCTCCACGACTCGGTCTATGGGTTTCTCCGCCGTCGAATAGCGATTGCGGTACAAGAGCGCGAGAAGGCAGCCGCACGCGGTGAGGTACGGAACGGTCAAGACCCTCGAGTGCAGGTTTTGATGCGCGCTGCCACATGGGTTGGCTCTTACTTCTTTGGCCTCGTCAGCGAACCCCCGAAACGCGGAGAGAAAGCGCTCAACGCCTACACGCGGATGGCCGTCATGAACCTCCCCTTCTCAACTCCGCTTCCTCCACAAACACGCATCAAGGCACGCACAGCGCCGAAAATCCCTAGCACTGGACAAGACGACCAGGACAAGATTTATGTCGCCCTCGTCGATTCAGCGGCAGAGGTTTTTGCCGAAATGGGTTATGAAGCTGCCGCAGTGGCAGACATTGCACGCCGTGCCCAACTCACGACCGGCGCCATTTACAACCGATTCTCGGGCAAAGCTGGCCTCATGAACGAGGTCATCATCACCAAACTTGGTGCCGATACACAGATACTCGCCGGCGATGTGGTTCAAGCACTTGCTTCGTCTTCTTCGATTTCCAAGCCAGCGCTCGAAGAGTTGATTGTTCGCTTGAATAGCGACTCCGGCGGCAACAGCCGTGGACTTCGGCTCGCCGCTCGCGACGCAGCCCGGCACGAACCTGAAGTCGCTGCGGTCGTGGGTCCACTCCAAGACGCAACTCTTGCTGCCATGGCGGATTTCGTGAGAAATGCTCAAGGCGAAGGTCTGATCCGTTCCGACATCGACGCTGAAGTTGCGGTGTGGTTTTGGTCGGTAAACCCAATGGGAGCAGGACTCGTAGGTGCAGCCTTCCCTGAAATCCCTCTGGATGCATACGGTTCGTTCTACGCAACGGCGATGGAGATTCTGCAGACTCAGCCAGCCTGACGATCGGCACGCGCAGTGGCGCGGCGATAAGTTCCGGACATGGCGCTTCCAACAGATCTTCCCCGGCTCGATGCAACTGCACAGGCGGAACTCGTCCGCAACGGCGATGTTTCCGCCGCAGAACTTGTTGATGCTGCAATAGCGCGCATCGAAGTAATCAATCCGCAATTGAACGCGGTCATTCATGAGCGTTTCGAAAAAGCGCGCGCAGAAGCCACCGGCACTCTCCCCGACGGCCCCTTTCGTGGCGTGCCTTTCCTGCTGAAAGACCTTGAGACTCGAAGCATCGGCGACCCCCATCACGCCGGAACTGCATTCCTCAAGAACGCAAACTTCATTTCTGATCGCGATGACTACATCACAACTCGATTTCGAGCTGCGGGACTTGTCATCGTTGGTCGCACCAACACACCCGAATTCGGCACGACGATTACCACTGAGCCCGAATCACACGGGACCTCACGCAATCCGTGGAACATCGATTACTCAACCGGCGGTTCATCAGGTGGGTCAGCAGCGGCCGTCGCATCACTGATGGTCCCTGCTGCCCATGCGAGTGACGGCGGCGGTTCCATTCGTATCCCCGCAAGTGAATGCGGTCTCGTTGGCCTGAAGCCAACACGTGGTCGCGTTCCGCTCGGACCAGCCATTAGCGATTCATGGGCGGGTTCCACGTCAAACGGCATCGTCACGCGAACGGTGCGCGATACCGCTGCACTTCTTGATGCAATCGCGGGACCAATGCCAGGCGATGCCTACGCAACACCAGCGCTCCCAGGCCCACTTGCTGCAGAGGTTGGCCGCGAAACCGGCTCACTAAAGATCGGCGTCCTTGACCATCCGCTCCTTCCCGGCGTCGAAGCATCTGGTGAAATGAAAGACGCAATCCGATTCGCTGTTTCTCTCCTCGAACAACTCGGACACAAGATCGAAGACTCGCATCCTGACGCCATGGGCGATGCTCGATTCACCGATGCATTTACGACCGTGATTGCCGCACATGTTGCACACGATCTCGACACTTGGGGCCGCGAACTCGGTCGCGAGATCACCAACGAAGACGTCGAAGAACGAAACTGGATGTTTGCAACAATTGGGCGATCATTCACTGCGCCGCAGTACCTCGATGCAATTTTCTGGCAACAGGAATGGTCGAGGCGCATGTCCACCTGGTGGAAGAATGAATTCAACCCAAACGGCTACGACATCCTCTGCACACCAGTGCTCAATAGCCCACCACCAAAAATCGGTTGGCTGAGTGATCCAATCGAAGGACTGGGTCGGGTCACCTCGATCATGCAGTACACCGCTCAATTCAATGTCACCGGACAACCGGCTATTTCGTTACCACTGTGGTGGACAGAAAACGGATTGCCCGTCGGCATCCAACTCGTTGCAGCGTTCGGCCGCGAAGACCTCCTCATTCGGCTCGCATCAGAACTTGAGAGTGCATGCAATTGGCATGATCGAGTTCCCGGAGTTCGCGGTTAGTGGCCTGAAAATTCGACCCGTCACCTGAGTAAACGACTACGCAACGAAAAGTGGCCCGGCACACCATTGGGTGCCGGGCCACTTTCATTTCCAACCGATGAAACGACCAATCAGTAGGCGCGTGCCTCTGCTGGTTCTTCGTCGAGAACGCTGTCGGAGGGGCTAAGGAATCGCCACACCAAACCGGCGATAACCGCTCCAATAATCGGAGCGACCCAGAACAGCCACAACTGGCTGATCGCCCAACCGCCCTGCACAACTGCGGGACCAGTCGAACGAGCGGGGTTCACTGAAGTGTTGGTGACCGGGATTGAGATGAGGTGGATAAGCACGAGAGCGAAACCAATCGCCATCGGCGCCGCAGCTCCGACCGCCTTCTTTGCGGTGGTGCCGAGAATGACGAACAGGAAACCTGCGGTCATCACGATCTCGGTGATGAGGCCAGCAGTGAGGCTGAACCCACCCGGTGAATTCTCGCCGTAACCATTTGCAGCAAGCCCGTCGACCTTGAGATCGAAGCCTGCACGGCCAGAAGCAATCGCCCAGATCGCAAGTGCAGCAAGAACTGCGCCGATGACCTGAACGATCACATAAGGAAGGACTTCCTTGGTCGGGAAACGCTTCGAGACCCAAAGTCCGATGGTGACGGCCGGGTTGAAGTGACCACCCGAGATGTGACCCACTGCGTACGCCATGGTCAGAACAGTGAGACCGAACGCAAGCGAAACGCCAACGAGCCCGATTCCCAGGAACGGCCCCTCGAGGTCGGAGCCGAACTTTGCTGCCAATACGGCGCTACCGCAGCCACCGAGCACGAGCCAGAACGTGCCGATCGCTTCGGCGATGAGCTTTTTGCTCATAGTCATAGATGCCCCCTTGGGGTGAAAGGAATCGCCGGGAGTCGACGACGCAGAAAACGGTAGGAGGCTCACGCTCGAGATGGGTGGATGGAGAAGAGTTCTTCGTTTGCAACAAGCCCCTCGCCCACAGCGTGATTCGCCCAGCCGAGTCGTGGCAGGCTCATCGGGTGACCCTCGAACTCCCCCTTGCAACCGACCTTCGCACGTTGCTCACCCTTGACGCAGTAAGTCCTGATGCATTCCTCGCCCCCAGCGCTCACACCGGTTGGGGACGCATCTACGGAGGCCAAGCAATCGCACAGGCCCTCCGCGCTGCTGCCTTGACCGTTAATGATGGTCAGGTACCCCACTCGATGCATGCCTATTACGTCAGACAAGGTGACGAGGCGGCTCCGGTCCTCTACGAAGTGCAACGAATCCGCGACGGGCGCTCGTTTTCGACTCGCCAGGTCGTGGCATCGCAATCCGGGGGAGCGATTCTTAATTGCATCGCAAGTTTTCATACTCCGGAAGAAAGCGAAGAACGCGAAGCAACATTTCTGCCTAGCGACGCGCCACAACCAGATGATTTGGAAGACGAAGAAACACCGTTGTTCTTCCAAACCCGCGCGCAACGAGACTCCCATGGCATGGCAACACTCGCATGGATGCGCGCGGATGAATCGTTTGGTGACGACCCCGTTATGAATGCCTGCGCGCTCGCGTACCTCTCCGATGAGCATCTTCTCGGAGCTGCACTTACCGGACACAGCCTCATCGGCGATTTCGAAAAACTGATGACGGCGAGCCTCGACCATGTCCTTTGGTTCCACCGTCCGCTTCGAGTCGATGACTGGCTCTGCTTCACTCTTGATGGCCAAGGAATGGCCGATGCGCGCGGTCTCTCGATTGCTCGAGTCTTCGATCGCGCAGGAACCCACGTTGCGACTGCGGCCCAAGAGGCCCTTGGACGTCCTCGTCGCTGAGACGTTCCGGCGAGTTCATCGGATATTTCCGAAACTCGGCTGCGAAGCCGGCTCAATCTGTGTCATCGTCAAGGGGTCATGCCTGATGATTCCGCCCGCACCCAAGAGTTCGACGCCAACGCCGCTGGACCAATGACGCCCCCGCCGGCAACCGGCATGGGCACCGAACGTCCCGAGGAAGTTCCGCCCACCGGTGGCCCTATTGCCCTCGAACGCACCTTTGCCTTTATCGACATCTGTGGATTCACCGCACTCACTGAACGACATGGTCCGCGCCGCGCCGTCCGTGCGCTTGAAGTCTTCCGAACCTTGGTGAAAGAAGTCGCTGGTCGCCGTGGCGTGCGCGTGGCCAAGTGGTTGGGTGACGGCGTCCTTCTTGTTGGAGTGAAGCCAGGACCAATCGTTGCGACCGTTGCTGAAATGACCGGCCGCTTCGAATCCTTCGCGATTGATCTGCGCGCAGGCGTTGCGAGTGGCACTGCGCTGCTGTTCGATGGCGACGATTACATCGGTAGGCCAGTGAACCTCGCCGCCCGCCTTTGCGACGAAGCAGAACCAGGCCAGCTCCTCGCCCATCCCTCTGCACTCAACGGCGTCCCCGATTGGGTTGATATCGGACCACCGAGCGAGGTTTCCGTTCGCGGCGTCGGGCCGATTGAAGGCGTTCGACCCCTTCGACCTGCAGGCGATGTGCAGTTCCCGCCCGAACCAAACCGCGATTCGGAACTCTGATTCACCGAATTCCTCGGTCGACATCGCCAAAGGCGGCTTGGTGCCGGAACTGAGGCCGCCGCTATGCTCTCTCCTCTGCTGAGG
>JBIIGP010000257.1:0-2976 GCA_044236415.1 Acidimicrobiales bacterium
CGACGCAAACCTTCATCAGATGGTGAAGTTCAAGTACTGATCGCGCCCCGGACCAACGCCAACAAGACCAATCGGAACACCAATCTGATCCTGCAAGAACGACACGTAATCAAATGCTTCCTTGGGAAGATCGTCACGCGACGTGATGCCAGAAATATCAGACTTCCAACCGGGGAATTCCGCATAGACCGGCGTGACTTCGTGCAGCACCGACTGGTGATACGGAAGATGCGTGAAGGTTTCGCCATTGAGTTCGTAGGCGATACACACCTTGATGGAATCGAAGGTGTCGAACACATCGAGTTTCGTGAGCGCGATTTCCGACAACGAATTCAAACGAACCGAGTGACGCAACATCACAGCGTCGCACCAACCGGTGCGACGACGACGACCAGTGTTCGTGCCGTACTCATGACCGATGTCAATGAGCGCGTCTCCGATTTCATCGGTGAGTTCGGTGGGGAACGGGCCAGACCCAACGCGAGTTGTGTACGCCTTGGCAATACCAACAACGCGATCGATGTAACGAGGACCAATACCGGCGCCGGTGCACGCGCCACCAGCAACTGGGTTCGACGATGTCACAAACGGGTACGTGCCGTGATCAAGATCAAGGAACGTGGCCTGTGCACCTTCGAGCAGAACGTTCTCGCCCGCTTCAAGCGATTCGTGAATGAGATTCACTGAATCAGTGATCATCGGCGCAAGTCGTGGCGCACAGATGTCGAGGTATTCAGCAGCAATCGCATCTCCATCGAGCGGGAGTTGATTGAAGACTTTGGCGAAGATCGCGTTCTTCTCTTTGAGGGCAACATCGAGCTTCTCGCGAAAAATCTTCGGATCGAGAAGATCCTGCACACGCAGCCCAACACGCGATGCCTTATCGGCATAGGCCGGGCCAATCCCGCGCTTGGTCGTGCCGACCTTGTTCTTGCCGAGGCGACGCTCGGTGAGCTTGTCGAGTTCCTGGTGGTACGGGAGGATCAAATGTGCGTTGCCGCTGATCTTGAGCTTTGAGGTATCGACGCCCTTGCCCTCAAGCATGTCGAGCTCGGCGATGAGCACGCGGGGATCGACCACAACGCCATTGCCGATGACCGGCGTGATGTGGGGATAGAGGATGCCGCTCGGCACCAACTGCAACTTGAAGGACTCACCATCGACCACGAGGGTGTGGCCTGCGTTATGTCCGCCTTGATAGCGGACGACGAGATGTTGATCGCGGGCGAACAGGTCGGTGAACTTGCCCTTCCCCTCGTCACCCCACTGGGTTCCGACGACGACGGTTGCTGGCACGGTGAACTCCTCAATGGCACTGCATGGGAACCGGGAAACACTACCCGTTTGTGTTTCACCCGGCCCCACCCGATTTTGAGCGCTGCGGAAGGATCCGAACGATCGGACCCCGCTGTCTAGGCTCAGCACGATGACGTCCGCCGCCCCCCGCCCTACCGGCGTTCACCGGGTTATGCCCTACATCCGGATTATGCGGGTTGATCACTGGTTCAAGAACGTCTTTGTCCTCCCCGGGATCGTGGTGGCGCTCAGCTCCCAAGAGAGCACCGAGTGGTCAAGTCTCTTTCAGAACTTCATCATCGGGATGGCCGCCGTCTGCCTCATCGCCTCGAGCAATTACGTGATCAATGAAGTGCTCGATGCGCCATTCGACCTTCACCACCCAATCAAGAAAGACCGCCCGGTGCCTTCGGGATTGGTCAACATCAAGATCGCGTATGTCCAGTGGATTGTCTTGATGATCATCGGGCTTGGTCTCGGCGCGCTCGTCAGCGTTCCGCTCGTTCTTTCACTCGCCGGACTTTGGATCGCGGGATGCGCCTACAACATCCCGCCGATGCGCACGAAAGACGTTCCCTATCTTGATGTCCTTACTGAGTCGATCAACAACCCTTTGCGCATGCTCGTGGGTTGGTACATCGTTCCAAACAGCCCCACGCCGCCGATCTCACTGCTGATCTCGTACTGGATGATCGGTTGCTTCTTCATGGGGCTCAAACGATTCGCCGAATATCGTGACATGGCCGATCGACGCGAAGAGCAGATTCGCTATAGGAAATCTTTCGCGGTCTACAACGAACAGCGTTTGCTCGTTTCGATCATGTTCTATGCCGCGTCAGCAATGTTGTTCTTTGGCGCATTCGTACAGCGCTACCGCATCGAACTGATTCTGTCATTCCCACTGGTCGCACTCATCATGGCGATCTATTTCAAGCTTGCGTTTCAATCATCAAGCCCGGTCGAACATCCCGAAAAGCTCTACAAAGAACGCGGACTCATGGCAGCCGTCGTGAGTTGTTCGGCACTCATGGTCCTGCTGCTGTTCGTGAACATTCCCGCACTTGTCGACATGTTTCCGATGTCGGCCTGGAACCGTTAACTACTGACGAGCCTGCAGTTTCCGGCAGAACGAATCAGAATTGCCTCCCGACGACGTCCACTCCGGATTCACCACTGATTCCGGACTGTTCTTCACCGGAGCACCAATCACGCTTGTTTCATTCACAACAACGCGTCCCACTCCAAGCGGAAGCGGATCGAAGACAATGTCAATCGTTACTGGCCCGTCAGCGAGCTTCACCGGCGCAGACTCTTCAACGTTTCCATTTCCATAGTCCCAGCGGAATACCACGATGTCGTCGGTCCGAGACGCGCGCACCGTCCATTCAGGGTTCGAAAGAATCGTCTGTTCGTTGGCGCCAATGGATCCAGTGAGTCGATAGGCGAATGGGCCGCCTATGCGGCGTTCCAATGGACCCCATCCATAACCATCAGTTCGATAGAGCGCGTCGCAGTCGCCCACGATCACAATCGTCCCCCTTGCGGCCCCGAGAGGAAGTTGCCCGTCTTCGCTGCGGATCACTGCAGGCGCAGCACCACCAAAGAGCGACTCGTCAATCAAGTACTGAAACTCAGCAAAAGAGCGTGCGCCCGATTCACTCGGAAGAATTGAGAACGCCC
>JBIIGP010000043.1:0-11408 GCA_044236415.1 Acidimicrobiales bacterium
GCAATCGTTGCAGCAGTTGCTGCGCTTGTCGCAGTATTTGTCGTCACTCGCAAGCGTCGCTAACGGCGCTTTCTCGAGCGAGCGTCAATCAAGAAGTACTGACGCAAGTGCCTCGATGACGTCAGAATCGATGCCGATGCTCTTCACGTATCCGGTCATTGATCCGTATTCCGAGTTCACATGCGCAAGAAGGCGATCCATCGCTTCAGGTGGAGCTGCGAGGTAGGCCGAAGGCTGGTCATTCATCGCAGTGAGTGCTTCGGGCCGGTCACGCTTGAGGCGTTCAATGAGTTCGGCCATGTTCGTGCCTGAAATCGCGTAGTCAGCGACGATCACATGGTCGGCGACGCCGATTGTAGAGAGCACCATCGCGGCAAGAACGCCGGTTCGGTCTTTGCCTGCTGCGCAATGAAAAACGGCGGGGAGATTTTCTGACTGCGCCAGGGTTCGAAACGCTTCTGAAAGTGCGGGCGCTCCGATATCGAGCATGTGTACGTAAAGTTCGCTGAGTACAACCCGTGCATCTGCGTCTTCATCGAGTTCGCTTGGTTTCCAAACTTGACCAAGAACATCGAGATGGACATGGGTGATGCCGCGGTTTGGGTCGTGAAGGTGGCCTTCCTCAACTTCGGAACCGGTGCGCAGGTCGATAACCGTTCGCAGTCCGATTTCCGCAAGTTGGTCTAACTCGGAATCGGGTAAACGGTGAACGGCATCGGCGCGAAAGAGTGTGCGCCACTTGACCATCCGCCCATCGACGGTGGTGTAACCACCGAGATCTCGAAAGTTAAATGCGCCTTCGAAGGAGAGCTGGCGGTCGGGATGGATAGTCGCAAGAGCGAGATCTGTTTCGTTCACGAGAGTGAGGCTACGTGCAATAGGTGGGTTCACGTTGACTCCTAGCGGCTGGGAACGTTTCAACACATGTCGTGTGCAAAGTGTTGTGGCCTGCTAGGCAAACCAGAGGTGAACCCGGTGAGCGGAACGTGAACCTTCGGGAAAGATTTCGGGGAGTTATCCGACAGGTTTTTGGACGAGCACTGGGCAATGGCATTTGTGCACCGTGCGCATTGTGGTGCTCCCGAGTGCGGTGCGAGCGAGACCACCGCGTCCGTGTGTTGCCATCGCGACCATTGCTACGTCGTTGGCATTGACCCAATCGGAAACAGCATCGGCAGGATCTGCACCGATTACGGTTTCCGATCGCGCCGCAATTCCCTCATGCGTGAAGAACGCAACTGCGGACTCAACGGCACGTGCGAGATTGTCGGGGTCGGCGCCGCCGAGTGGGGTGCCTCCGCCTGCTGTCGCTGATATCACGACGATGGACATTGACAATGCTTTGGCCCATCGTGCAGAGCGAGGGAGGATCATCGCTGAGATCGGTGAACCATCGGTGGTGACAACCATGGTTGCGTCGTTGAAGGTCGAAAACGTCCGTGCTGCTGGACCGACAAGCAGTACGGGGTGGTCAGAGCGTTTCAGTACATCCTCAGCAACCGACCCCAAAAGTGCTTTGCCGAATCCTGAGCGGCCGTGGGTTGCCATGACGATGGCGTCTTCGGTGTTCGTGACTGCGTCGGCGATAGCGGTGGCAGGGAATGTGTCGGGTACAACCGACGTATCGAAAGGAACCGAAAGAGAAGTTGCCTTTTCGTTGAGGTATGACTGCAACTCCTCGACGGTGCTTCCCCAGCCGGAGGCAAGAAGAAGAACAGAAGAATCGAGTGCGGCAGCGATTTCATTCGCGATCGGCACTGCAGTATGTGAAAGCTCGGACCCATCAAGTGGTACGACGATGGTGTTGATCATGGTTTTCCCTCCGAGGGAACCGGGAGTCCCGTTCCCATGTTCCCACGCCAAGGGGGCGAAAGCGCCGTCACCATGGTTGCAGTTGGCTCAATTGCCGAGAAGGAGGACGGCATCGAGTCCGCCCCCAGGAGCAGAGCGGAGTTCTGCCCGACCACCTTCGGGTTCAACCAGTTTCTGGACGATGGCAAGGCCGAGGCCGGTGCCACCAAGTTCGCCGCTGATCAGGCTTCGGGAACCTTCACGACGAATGTTGCAATATCGGCAGCGAGTCCGCCGCGAATGAGTTCAAGAGATGCGCCGCGGCAGTTCGTGCGAGTGAGAGCGAATGCATCAGAGTCGAGGCGTTCAGCAAGGTCGGCGGCGTGGGCGAGTGCGGTTGTGAGCACCGCGTCGTCGGCGACAACCTGATCGAGATAGCCGGCAACGACCGCGCCAGCAGGGTCGTACACGGTTGCGTGGTTCACCGCTGCGGTGAATGCAGCGTTGGAAAGTGACGTGCGTGCGAGTTCAACGGCGAACTTGGGGACGGGCATCCCGATTGCAACCTCGTTGAGGCCGATCTTGTAGTTGCCCTCTGCGCCGATGCGCACGTCGGCGGCCATGAGCAGAATTGCTCCCATGGCGAGAGCGTGGCCGGTCGACGCGATCACCACTGGCATTGGGAACTCGTGAATTTCAATAGCGATGTCAGCGCCCGCCTTCAGAAGGTTTCGCGCAGCTTCTGGGCTTGAGGTCATAACCGAAAGGTCGAAGCCTGCAGAGAATCGGCCGGGGCGACCAGCGAGCACAACTGCTCCTGCTTCCGAGCGAGCCCGTTCAAGCGCATCGTGGACACCGGCAGCGATGTCGTGGCTGATCGCGTTGGCTTTGCCGTCGTCGATCGTGATGAGGGCGACGCGGTCTTGGAGTTCGTAAGTCACGGCGGAGTCGGTCATGAGATGCACGCTACCCGTGCCGGTGAGGGCCGGTTACGAAGGTTCGGCGACGAAGTCGATGAGTTGCTCAACTGCTCCCACGAGAGGTGGTTGCAGGTCGGCATAGGACGACACGGAATTGAGGATCTTCTTCCAGAACAACCGAGGGTCATCGACGCCAAGGGCTGCACAGATGCCTTCTTTCCACGGTTGACCCTTGGGAATATCTGGCCATGCGGCGATGCCGACAACAGAGGGTTTCACCGCTGCCCAAATATCGACATAAGGGTGGCCAGTGACAAGGACATCGGGGTGGTCGATTCCTGCAGCGATTCGTGATTCTTTGGAATCGTCGACGAGATGATCGAGAAGGACACCGAGTCGACGTCCGCTTCGTGGCCCAAACGACCGAACGATTTCTTGCAGGTTGTCGGCGCCATCGAGAAGTTCGACAACGACACCTTCGACTCGGAGGTCATCGCCCCACACCTTTTCCACGAGTTCCGCGTCGTGCACGCCTTCCACAAGTAGGCGACTTGCTCGTGCCATGCGAGCCGGCGCAGAAGGCATCGCAACGGAACCCGAAGCAGTGCGTGTTGCCGCTGCGGTGCTCGACGCTTTGGGTCGAGCCAAGGTGACTTGTCGGCCCTTTACGTCAAACGCGCCGTCTCGCAATCGGATCTTGTGGTCGCGACCTTGACGATCTCGGAGTGTGACGAACGATGAATCACATTCAACGACGACGCCCCAGAGGTGCGTGCCTCGGACTTCAACTTCAAGGCCGGGAGTTGCAGCAATGACCGCTGGCTTTTGGCGAGAACGGGGTGCGTCTCCATCGAGATCGAGGGGCTCGGAAAGAATGCCTTTTCGATAGGGCGTTTCGGCCACGTTCTATTCGCCGCCGACGAGTTCGCGAATTTTTGCTGCAGTGGCGGGGCCGTCGTAGGCGAGTTCTCCGTCTCGCAATCCGACACACCGCGTTGCGCTGGGAACGAGATCAAGTTGATGAGTTGAACAAATAATCGTTGCGCCCTGGGCAACGACATCGCTCATGATTTCCACGAGCGTTTCTTGGCCAGGAGTGTCGAGGCCAACAAAGGGTTCGTCGACGAGCATCACGGTGAACGGACGGATAAGTCCGAGGATGAGACCAGTCTTCTGTTTGAGCCCGCGACTGAATCGTGACGGAAGATCGTCGATGCGGTCGCCAAGTCCGAACATGTCGACAAGGTCGTCGGCATAGTCCTGCCAGTCGACGGTTTTGTGAAGGCGAGCGATGTATTCGATGTGCTCACCGAGACTGAGGTCGTCGTACAGCACCGGATTGTCAGGCAGGTACGAGAGGGCAGCGCGCGCATGGACGGTGCCGGCGGGGCTACCTGCGATAAATGCCCAACCGTTTGTTGGCTCGAGCATCCCTGCGGCGAGTCCGAGAAACGTTGACTTTCCGGCGCCGTTGGGGCCAACCAACATGACGAGTTCGCCGGTGCCAATGACGAGATCGAGTTCGGTCGTGAGCCCCATGCCATCGCCGTAGTCCTTCGAAAGGTCGAGGGTCTGCAAGGCCGCATCGGGTTTCAGACGCGGCTCAGTGGCGGGAGTGGGCGGTTGTTTGGGTAGTGCGAATGCTGAGGTCACAGGTGCTTCGGCTTCCGTGTGCGCAAGTAAAGGATGGCACCGCCGACGGCAAACAGTGAATACACCGTTGCATTGCCGACTTTGGTGGTGTTGATGGCGTTTGGATCGGATCCAGCGCTGAGTAGGGGCAGGAGAGCGATGACGGTGATTGTCGGGGGAATGACGAGCCGGGCGATCATGACCCAGCCCATGACATCGGGACCAAGCCCGGCAAGACCGGCCATATTGGGTGCGCCTTGAGCGGTGCTGATCATCGCCGAGACTGCGGCAGCGAGAGCGACCGGCACAAACATGATGAGCGCGAGTTTCCAAACCACAGCCAATGGGACGAGGATCAGCGCAGACGCAGCGACGATCGCGCAGATGAATGTCATGACGACAAATGCCGCAGCAACATGTTGCAGGATCAACACACCAGGTGCTTCAGGGAAACTTTCCCACCGAGTGGGGTGATCAACATCCTGGGCCGTTGGTTCCGATGCGTCGTAGGCCACGAGGTAGAGCGCAAGCCCGGCAACGATGATCATTGGAATAGTGCCGCGCCACAACGCGCCAAGCGACAGTCCGGCGATTACGCCGAACATCGCCATGCGGAGGAGTCGGGGGAGAGGGAATCGCAGGTAGCTCTGCCAATCGCGCTTCCATGTTGGAGGAATGAAACTCTTCTTTTTCGATCGGCCAATTCGAATCCAGGGACGCAGTCGAGCGTTCTCTTGAGACAGTTGCCGACGAAGAAGCACAACGGTTCGAACGTCTTGAAGCGTGACGGCGAAGCGCAGCTGAGCAACGAGTCCGGCGCGACGCAATGCATGCTCAATTGAGAGATCGCCAATGCGGGAAAGTCCCAACCAAACAACTACGGCTACCACCACGATGCTGATGAGCGCGAATGCTCGGAAGGTGATGGGCCAGAACGCAATGTCGGCCAAGAGTGTGAATGGCGACGTTGTCCGCTTGCCAAGGACATCAAGCGCCGACCACGCGATGAGGACGGCAGCAAGGATGTTGGCGGGCCACCAACGAAGACGTCGACCCGATGCCGCGAGTGCCGTTGCAGAGGCAAGTACGCCGACAAGTGCAAACGAGAGAGCTCCGGATGCAATAGCCGCCGCGGGATTAACGGGGAGTCGATACGCAGCGACTTCGCCGATGATTGCGCCAATCACGGCGCCGGCGAATGCCATGAATCGAAGTTGTTTGATGGCCGGACCACGAACAACTGATTCGCGCGGAACCGGTGCGTTGAGTTCGTGCATGACGACTGGTGCTTCGAGCACGAGTGGTCCGCCGCGGCCTCCTGAGCGCAACCCCACGCCTATTGCAATCGCGAATCCGAGCCCGAGCCACATCGGTGCTTCATTGGCAAAGCTCAGAGCTTCTTCATTGGTGAGTCGATTGTCTGGGAGTTGGCTAACTGCGAACAGAACGAAGATGACCGCAGCGAGGCCGACCATGTAGACGCGATACAGCGCATCGATCCAGTGGACTTCGGAAAGACGGTTGTGTCGTCGAGTTCGCCGCAGGTCCTGCAGCGCTTCGGTTGGAGTCTCGACGTCGGTCACGGTCTAGGAATCTACCGGCGATACGAGAGGGCTCAGTTCGACGCTCGTTCGGCCTCATCGGTTAGTTCCAGCCATTGCTCTTCCGCAGCCTCGAGTTCGGTGAGAACTGCGGTCAATTCCCCACCGAGTCGGGTGAGTTCGATGTGGTCGCCACTCACGGCGAGGTCAGCCACCTTCACTTCAAGGCGGTCCTTTACCTTGGTGAGACGCTTGATCTCCTTCTCAAGATCCTTGATGAGGAACCGCAAGGTGCTCGGGGACCGCGTTGCTGGTTTCTCTGAGGTCTTCGCCTTTGAGGCCTTCGATAGTGAGGATCCTGTCGATGCGCTCGGGGCTTTGCGTGGATCTGCAATGCGTCCGCGAACCATGGAGGACCGGCGCTGTTCTTCCCATGCGGCGTATCCGCCTGGACGACGTGAGGGGCGGGCATGGCCGTCCATCACGATGACATCGGCAACGGTTCGCTCGAGAAAAGCGCGATCGTGACTTACAACAATGAGGGCACCGGGCCAGTCGTCGAGAAATTCCTCGAGAACGCGAAGTGTGTCGAGGTCGAGGTCATTGGTCGGTTCATCGAGTAGTAGCACGTTTGGCTTCTGAGCGAGCACAAGTAGGAGCTGAAGCCGCCGGCGTTCACCGCCCGAAAGAAGTTCGATCGGCGCCCATTGCGCATCGCCGTCAAACCAAAACGATTCAAGAAGTGCTGCGTCTTGCCAATCCGGTTCGCGGCGACCACCAGTGATTGCTTCGCGAACGCGTTGGCGCGGATCAAGTTCCACTCCGATTTGGTCGTAGTACCCGATGCGAACTGTTGAACCAACGTCGATCGTTCCTGTGGTGGGTGAACGTCGGCCCGCAATGAGATCAAGGAGAGTCGATTTTCCTGCACCGTTCGGGCCAATGAGTCCGAGTCGTTCTCGATTGTCGAGCATGAGTTCAACACCGCTGAACAATGGCGGTGCTCCGTCGTGATTGAACGACACGTCGATGAGGTCAACGACTTTGTCTCCGAGTCGCGGTGTACCGAACCAAAGATCGGGAATGCCGGAACGCGCTGCGGGCTCTGCTCGTGTTTCAATAAGCGTTGTTGCCGCGTCGATTCGTGCTTTCGGTTTGCTGGTTCGTGCCGGTGCACCGCGTCGAAGCCAAGCCAATTCTTTGCGAGCAAGATTCTTGCGCGTGGTTTCTTGCGAGATGGCTTGCTCTTCACGCAGAGCGCGACCTTCGAGGTAACCGGCGTAGCCGCCGTCATGAAGATAGGAACGGCCGCGGTCGAGTTCGAGTACCCGATTGGTGACGCGATCAAGCACGTGTCGATCGTGGGTCACGAGCACAAGCCCACCGCGGTAGCTATCGAGTCGATCTTCGAGCCATGCGATCGCATCAATGTCGAGGTGATTCGTAGGTTCGTCGAGAATGAGCAGATCGCTCGGCGCGACGAGGGCGCGTGCGAGGGCAACCCGTTTGGCCTGGCCGCCTGACAATCGACCGGTGTCAGCGTCAGTGAGTGAAGCCATACCGAGATGATCAAGCACGGCGGCGGCTTCCCAGTCTCGTTCTGCCACCGCTTCTACGGCCGAAAGGACACTGCCGGTCGGCAACACCGGGCGCTGGGGGAGTGTGGCGATTCGAACGTCGCGGCCTCGGCGGACGGCGCCGGATTCAGGGGCCACCTCGCCGGTGAGCACCGACAGCAGCGTGGACTTTCCTGTTCCATTGAGGCCAACGATCCCTAAACGGTCTCCCGTTGAGAGGGTGAGTGACACATCAGTAAAGAGTGGGCGACCGGGGCGGGTCATTGTTGCTCGGTCGACGTCCACGCAGATCATTTGTCCGAGGCTACGGCGAGTTGGAGACCTACTGATCCCCTGTGATGCCGGGGGTGCTGAGGAGTAGCGTTTCGTCCGGTCCATCGGGGGATGGATCACTCACCTCATGACTGACTCCACTTCGACCACAGTCGCTCAGATTGAGCCTTCGCCAACCCGCGGGTTCGCGCGCCTGCGCGGCCGAGTTTCTGATTCATCGCATGAAGGGCGCGGCTGGAGCGATAACTGGTGGTCACCTCTGGTCGTATTTTCGGCCGTAGGCGTACTCGTATGGATTGCAATCTGGTTCGGCTACAACCATCTCACTCACGATGCGTTTTTCCCGATGCGTCAGGGAGTCGGCGATACGTGGTTCGGTGGCTTCGCCCGATGGGATGCCGAGTGGTATCGCACGATTGTTCGTGAGGGATACGTCTACTACCCAGAGGTGCAATCTTCGGTTGCGTTCTGGCCGACCTATCCCTCGGTAGTCAGCCTTTTTAGCTGGGCATTTCCCAGCATCTACATCACTGGAACCTTCGTGACGGTCCTGAGCGGTGCAACGGCTGTTGTGCTGCTTCGCAAGTGGGCGCGTGTTTTTGTCTCGCGTGAAATCGCCATCACCGCTGTCATTCTTCTCTGTGTCTTTCCGTACAGTTGGTATCTCTACGGCGTTGTGTATTCCGACGCGTTGTTTGTTGCAACAGCGATAGGCGCGTTCTATCTCGTTGAGCGGGATCGCTACTTTTGGGCGGGTCTCGTTGGAGTTCTCGCCACCGCTGGCCGTCCAGCCGGTCTTGTCGTTGCGGTTGCACTTATTCTGCGAGTCATCGAGCGGCGCAACGCCGCAAACGGAGCGAGCGGCTTTCGAGGACTCTTTAACCCACGCACGTTGACCAAAGCCGATGCGCCCATCTTCTTGTCGTGGCTCGGTGTTGGCAGTTGGTGTGTGTTCTTGTGGGTGAAGTTCGGTGACCCATTGCTTTTCGCAGCAACCCAAGCCTCAAAGGGTTGGGACCAAGGAGCTGGTCCTGCGACCTGGCTGAAGTTTCGGCTTATCGAGGAGTTGCAGCATCGACCGTTTGAGTGGTCAACCATTGGGCACGTAGCGCATGGTCTTGTTGTTTTTGGAGCACTTGCTCTCGTGCCAATGGTGAAACGGCGATTTGGTTGGGCCTATGCCCTCTACTGCCTTGGAATGATCGCTCTTCCTCTTCTGGGCACGAAAGATTTCTTCGGCGCTGGCCGCTATCTGCTCGGCACATTCCCGTGCATCGTGGTGGCAGCGGAACTTCTGGTCGCTCGTCGGAAAGTTCGAGCCGTCATCCTCCCGCTTTCGCTCGCGGTGATGCTTGCGTTCGCAGTCGCCTTCGGTCGAGGCTCCTATATCTCCTGAAGTCCGCTGGTCTGGTTGTCGGATCAAGGCATCTTCATCGCCGGCCGGTAACGTTCGGATCCGGTGCTGGGACAACCCGGCAGTTCTCCCGCAGGGGTTTCGATGTCTGATCTCACTTCCACAGCGACCGACGACAGTTCGTCAACCAGCGAGTACGTCCTCGCTGTTGCTCCCGAGGCGCTTGAACAGGTTCTCGGTATTCGTGACACTGAAGAGGATCCTGGTGCGATCGGGCTGCGCGTCGAGATCAAAGGCGTGAAGGGCACCGACTACGACTACGACCTTGGTTGGGCGACAATCGCCGAGCTCGATGCAGAAGACGATCTTTCCGTTCAGGGCGGACTCAGCGTGGTCGTCGCGGCGAACAGCATTGAGAACATGCGCGGTGCGGTGCTCGATATTCCGCGGTCGGCCGGACAGGGTGGCTTTGTCATCAAGAACCCGAATCGTCCCGCACCGGTGAATCCTCTTGATGGTCGCGACATCGTGCTTACAGGCGAGATCCCCGACAAGGTGACACAGCTCCTTGAAGAAGTGATCAATCCCGGTCTGGCCCAGCACGGAGGTTTCGCTGCCCTTGTTGGCGTGGAAGACACCACTGTCTTTCTCACGATGGGTGGCGGTTGCCAGGGCTGCGCAATGAGTGCCGCGACGTTGCGTGACGGGATCACGACCTCAATTCATGAGGCAATCCCTGAGGTCACCGAGGTCATCGACGTGACTGACCACAACGCTGGCGATAACCCCTTCTATACCTGAGCCTGAACCGTCTGATTCGTTGACGCTTGGGTCGACGAGAAATCTTCCGAATTGGTTGCTCAGCAGTGTTAAGTACCTCTAGGGTCGCGGCACCGATCGGAGGGGGATCGATTCTCTCCCTTTGTCGTCAGATCAATGATCTGCAGAAGACCTGAAAGAGGAAAGGGAGAAGATGGCTGACACTGTCCAAGAGTTCGTCTTCAATCTGACGTTCCCGTTTTCACGGACGTTGGGTTCGACACTCAGCACGTTTAGCTCGGCGATTGCGCAGGGCCAGATCATCGGTGTTCGCACCGGTGGCCGGGTGATTGCACCGCCGCTTGAGTACGACCCCGATACCGCAGCCGATGCGGGCACTGATTGGGTGTGCGTTGGTCCGAAGGGAACCGTGTCCTCATGGACTTGGGTTCCTGAACCAACCAACTTGCATCCGCTTGACCATGCGTTCGGCTTCGCGTTCATCACCCTCGATGGTGCTGACACGCCAATGATTCACGTGGTCGACGCTGGCTCGGAAAGCGCAATGTCTGCTGGCATGCGCGTCGAAGCCAAGTTCAAGGCTCCGGCCGACTGTGCCGGTCGTATCGACGACATCATTGCGTTTGTTCCCGCCTCTGACCCCGCTCCTAGCGAGGGTGCAGGCGAACCGTTTGAGGCCCCGGCGGAGAACGAGATCACCGAAATGGACGCGTTCTGCGACCTTCGTTACGTCGACAACGCGTCTCCCACCACGATCATGTGGGCGGAAGCCCTCATGGAGGGTCGCCTCATCGGACAGAAGTGTCCGCAGTGCGCCCGAACAATCGTGGGGCCACGAGGCATGTGCAGCGTGTGCGCAATTGAGCTTGACGAGAGCCACATTGTCGAGGTTCCGGGCCGCGGTGTGGTCTCGAACTTCACAATCGTGACACCCACGCCGTATCCCGGTCAGACCGAGACAGAGCCTTTCGCTCGTTGCTCGATTCTGCTCGACGGCGCTGATGCCGTTATCGCACAGCAGGAAATTCTCGACGTTCCGGTGAGCGAAATCCGCGTTGGCATTCACGTTGAAGTTGTCTGGGCGCCCGAGAACGAGCGTTCCGCAACAGATATCGACAACCGCAGCCGAGGAAGCGGTGGCGACATCATCGTCGGCTGGCGTACCACTGGTGAGCCGGATGAACCGGCTGATCGCTACTTGGATCGGATGATGTGATGGCACCTTCAGAAAATGACATTGCAATCGTCGGGTTTGCGCAGTTGCCGCCCGATCGACGAACGAACCTGACGGAATCAGATTTGGTTTTGCGCGCCACCCGCGAGGTGATTGCGCAGGTCGGAATCGACAAGTCAGAGATCGGTTTCACCGTCTCGGGTTCTTGTGACTACCTGTCAGGTCAAGGGTTCTCATTCGTGCAGAACACCGACGCCTACGGCATGGTTCCTGCAATCAACGAGTCGCACGTCGAGATGGACGGCGCGTGGGCGATGTACGAGGCCTACGTTCGACTTCTTCAGGGCGACATTGACATCGCAATGG
>JBIIGP010000259.1:0-2951 GCA_044236415.1 Acidimicrobiales bacterium
AGGGTGGTCCTCAGTTGGCGTACTGCGCGGCGAAGGCAGGGTTTCATCGCGCTGCCGATCGCTTGGCATTCGAATATGGCGATCAGGGAATCGTTGCATTCACGGTCGACCCAGGATTCGTTGCCACCGAACGCACGAAGATGGTCACCGAACTGGGGGAGATCGCAGCTCGCGGTGTCGAGCCCTCAGTCGTTGGCGCTGCGATTACGTGGCTGGCGACGACGGGGTCAACAACAGAAAAGAACGGCAGCTATCACGAGGCCCAAGAGATCGCTCGCCACATGGGGCTGTTGCCGCCGCTTCCCGAAACTGACTAATTCGCCGAGAACGAATTAGAGGTTGGGCGCAACCTGCGTGCAGGTGAGTTCTACGTGACGCTCGACGAGATCGTCGGGCATCCCGGCCACGCTCGCCCACAAGTACACATGCTCGACTGGTGAACCATCGGTGGCCTCACGAATGGCGTTCACCGCGTCGGAAGGTGTGAGAACTCGAAGGCCAGGGATCTGACCCTTTTGTGCGGCGCCACTTCTCAATTTGTCGACCGTGATCTCTTTTGGCGCATCGCGCCCTGAGCCTGCGACTGCAGCGGCACGATAGGAGTTCAACTGATGCGCGTAGTGCGGAAGGATCCGCTCGAAAGCGGCTTCTGGATCATCGGCAACGATGATGTCGAGCATTCCGCCGGTGCGGGCAGTAGTGGGGTCATAGCCGCCCTCGACAAGTCCTTCGCGGTAGGGATCAAGAAGAGCTCGATCGAGACTCAGAAGACCAACGCCGAGACGACCAGCGCGCTTTGCTCCTTGAGGGCCTTGATAGCCGAGCCAAATGGGAAACGGATTTTGCGCCGCTGGGGGAGCGACGATTCCTTCGTCGAGCAAACGACGGATTTCGGCAACAGCGGTATCGGTGAGCCCGTATCGCTTCGTGATGTCGGTGTTGTAGAGCTCGTATTCGGGAACGCTGTACCCAGCGCCTATGCCGAGTTCGAGACGACCGCCAGAAAGTTGATCGATTACCGCTGCTTCTTCAGCAACCAAGGCAGCCGGACGTAACGCGGCGACAAGCACGGCAGTTCCGATACGCACACGCGAGGTGCGCGCTGCTGCCGCTGCAGCAAATGTGAGCGGCTGGGGTAGGTAGCCATCGGAAAAGAGATGGTGTTCGGAGAACCACACCGACGCTGCGCCGAGACGTTCGGCTTCGACGACAAGATCGAGCGCTCGCCCGTACACCTCGGGCCACGGACGGGCCCAAGGTGCAGGGTTACGCAGATCGAAATAGAGGCCGAGCCTCACGACATGCGACCGACCATTGCATCGTGGCCGATTGCCGGCTCGATGAACGAGCGGAAGTCGGGACCAGAACGCAAGTGATGGCCGCCGTCGACGTTGATCGTGGTACCTGTGATCCAGCGAGCTTCATCGCTGAGGAGGAACGCAGCGAGGTTGGCGACATCTTCAGGTTCGCCAACATCGTTGAGCGGTGTGTTGACGATGTAGGAGTCGTACACCGCGGATTCACGCGGGATGCCTTCCATGATCTCGGTGGAGATGAAACCGGGTCGGATGGCGTTGAAGCGAACCTTCGTCTCGCCGTACTCATTGGCGGCGTTGCGCATCATTTCTTCGATGCCCGCCTTCGAGACGCAGTAGGCGCCGAACATGGGGTGGGGAATGTGGCCCGCAAGCGAGGACATGCCCACGAACGAACCGCCACCTGCGGCGACCATGTGAGCAGCGGAGTACTTCACCGACAACATGGTGCCGAGCACGTTGAGATGAAGCACGCGCAAGAACTCGTCGGTGTCGAGCAAGTGGTACGGACCCATGCCGCCACCGCCACCGGCGTTTGCAACAAAGCCATTGAGACCACCGAATGCATCGACGTGGTTGGCGACAAGTGCAGCAACATCGGTTTCAACAGTGACGTCGGTGACCTGATGACGGATCTGGCCCGAAGCGCCACCAGCCTTAATGCGATCGACAACCTCGGTGAGTTTGCTTTCGGTGCGGCCGCAGATGGTGACGTTCATGCCGTCCTGGGCAAGACGGGTTGCGCACGCTGCACCGATGCCGGTGCCGCCACCGGTGACGATTGCTGAGCGACCTGCAAGTGATGACGACATGGGTTCCTCCGGGAAGTTTGAGAGTCGGCGACACGCTACTACCAACCCAAATTGCTCTTCTTTCAACTGGCCGAGGAACGCAAAGGCGTTCGAGGTCAGTATTTAGGCGAGCGGTGTCCCGTCGAGATTGTGGACGTCGAGACCGAACTCCTCGATGTTGTCGAGGCTGACGGTGATGCGCCCAGTGATATCGGGGCCACAATCGCAGAGGAAGAGAGTGCCCTCGACCATTGCCTCCATCGACTCGATCTGATCGGGCCGTAAGCGATCGCCCACCAGTGCAGCGGCACCTTCGGACAGCACTGCCGCCCGGGGTTCCACGGTATTGACGCGCACGCCCGTTCCGTAGAACTCCATTGCCAGCCCGTTGGAGAGGCGATTGAGGGCAGCTTTCGAAGCGCCATAGGCCGAGATGTTGACTGAGGTTGGAACGATGGGTTCGGAAGGTCCGCCCCACAACTTCGCGCTGCCGCTCGAAAGATTCACGATCCATCCTTCGCCAGCAGCGACCATTGCGGGTGCAGCGGCGAGTGAAAGATCAAGCGGAGCATTCGCATTCACCTCAAACATGATGTTGCGTCGCTTTACTGAGAATCCCGTAAGCGGAGCTTGGATTGAGGCTGCTGCGTTGTTCACGAGAATCTCGATGTGTCCGCCGAGGGCTTCGGCTGCTTCGGGAATGACGCGAAGTCGATCGATTGGATCAGTGAGATCGGCAACAACGACTTCAACTTGCGTTCCGAAACGCGCAATTCGGTCGCGAGTTGCGTTGAGGCTGCCTTCGAGGGTCTCGTGCTGATCAAGGGTGCGCGCGGTGAGGACG
>JBIIGP010000258.1:0-2951 GCA_044236415.1 Acidimicrobiales bacterium
TCATCTCCCGCTTCTTTATCGGCCTCACCCCGGGATATTTCAACCCGAACCTCACGGCCGAAGACATCGCTGCAAACTGGGACACCATCCGCAACGAAGACGGTTACATCGTTCCCGATGACAACAATGGCGAACTCTCCAAGATTCTCCACACTCTCAAGGGCAACGCCTGAGAGCTTGGCGCTCTTAGTTGTCGAGGTCGTCGTCGAACTCTTCGTCTGACGAGATCATCACTGGCGCACCGTGGTGCGCCACCATTCGCCATTGGCCGCCTTGTGCTCGTTCAAAAATATTGAGCGCGTTCACCGTCGCGCTCGCGCCGATCGTTAAAAGGTTTTCGTCGCACGACACCCACGCGACATCACCGTTTACCGAGACATGTTCATCGGTCACGATGAATTGGATGTGCTGGGGGCCATCGAACATCGCCGCCCAACTCGAAGCGATCGACGCCCAACCACGAAGCGCCGTCCATCCTGGGTGAACACACACCGCATGATCCTCATGCACCCAAAGGTCTGACATCGCGTTGAAGTCGGAAGTTTCAAACGCTTCGTAGAACGCGCGGTTCACTTCAAGAACTGCGGCAGCGACCGGACCACGTGCTTCAAGGCCGGCCCACTCGTCATCGCCAGTTGCAGAGAAATCGGAGGAATCTGGCACCATGTTCCACACCGTAGAGGCAGGATGGAGGAATGCGAATCCCCTCCACCGACGGTGTTGAAGTCAAGGTCCACGATCTCGGTGGCGAGGGACCCCCGCTCCTCTTCGCCCATGCAACGGGATTCCACGGCCGAGTTTGGGAACCACTTGCTGCGCACCTCTCTGGTTTCCACCAGTGGTCGATCGATATGCGTGCCCACGGAGACTCCGATACTCCAAAGGATCGACCTCTCGAGTGGTACGGATTTGCCGACGACGTACTTGCGCTTGTCGATGCCCTCGGCTTCGACAAGCCGTTCGGCGTCGGGCATTCCAAAGGCGCCGCCGCGCTCCTTCTCGCCGAACAGGCCCGTCCGGGAACGTTTCGCGCCCTGTACCTCTTCGAGCCTGTTGTGGTCCCGACCGATTTTGTGACTGGCCACAACCCCGACAACCCGCTTTCAAATGGCGCCCGCCGACGTCGAGACACCTTCAACTCGTTTGACGACGCATTCAACAATTACGCATCGAAGCCGCCGTTCAACACGTTGCATCCTGAAGTCCTGCGTGTGTACGTCGATCACGGCTTTGCCGAAAACGCTGACGGCACTGTTTCGTTGAAATGCCTCCCCGACAACGAGGCCGAGGTCTACGCCCACGGAATGTCACACCACGCCTTTGCTGCATTGCACGAAGTCTCCTGCCCGGTCACCATCGCTATGGGAGTCGAGAACGCCGTTCCTGCCGTCTTCGGGCGAAGGATCGCCGAAGCATTGCCCTACGGAACCGTTGCATCCTTCCCCGAACTGGCTCACTTCGGTCCGCTCGAGGAACCCAGAACCATTGCATCGTCGATTCTCGATTCTTTTTCGACAGTGGCCTGACACACATCGCGGCAACTGTCGCTGGCTCTGCGTAGCCTGCCGAACATGGCCTTTGAACTCCCCACGTCGCTTTCGCCGTCAAAGGTGTCGTCCTTTACCGATTGCGCGTTGGCATTTCGCTTCTCGGCAATCGACAAAATTCCGCAGCCGCCAACCATTGCCACCGTCAAGGGAACGCTCGTGCACTCGGCGCTCGAGCGACTTCTTGCACTCGATCCCGCCGATCGAACAATCGATGCTGCGGTGGTATGCCTCGCCGAAGCGTCAACCGAACTCGACACCGATCCCGAGTGGGCAGAACTCGCGCTCAACCCCGACGAGCAAGTGACCTTTTTCCGCGATGCCGACGTGCTCGTGCACAAATACTTCGACATCGAAGATCCCACCGCCATCGAACCCATCGGTCTCGAGCTTCATGTCGAACATCAGCTCCCAGTAAAGGGCGGTTCGAGCGTCACGTTGCGCGGCATCATCGATCGGCTCGAACGCGATGCAAACGGTCAACTCGTCGTGAGTGACTACAAGACCGGCAAAGCTCCCGCCGAGGGCTATCAACAGTCGCGCCTCACCGGCGTGCATATCTACGCCTACCTCTGCGAACAGATCTACGGCGAGCGACCCAGCAAGGTGCAATTGATCTATCTCGGCGGCACACCGACGATCGTCGAGACAACCCCGACCGAGCAATCAACCCGCCAAATCGAACGCAAAGTCACTTCAATCTGGTCAGCAATAGAAACGGCGTGCGAGCGCGAAGACTTTCGACCAAAGAAGTCGAAACTTTGCTCATGGTGCTCCTATCAGCAGTGGTGTCCAGAATTCGGGGGAAACCCCGACGACGCCCGGAAAGCCTTTGAGGGCGTGGAACGGCCCGTTCGTCCCAACGGTTTCAGTCAGGCCTGAACGAGAGGCTTCGCTCCTCCCCTAGCATTGCCACCCGTGACAAGCCCCAACGAGACCGAATCGCTGCCACCAGAGAACTTCATCGACGCCGCCGTCGAAAAGTTGGTAGCCGACCACCCGGACCTCCCCCTCCCGCACCACGACCACGAACCGCCTCATCACTTGAGTGCTGTCGATCGCTTTGACCACAAGGTCGACGAGTTCTTTGATCGTTTCCGTGGCACCGAACCCACCGACCGAATCATTTATGCGTTAACCGAACTCGGCGACTTCGGATTGATTTGGGTCCTTCTCGCATTTGTTCGTGGCCTCAAATCCGAAGAAGACGCTCGTGCTGCCTGGCGCCTCGCTGCGATCCTGGCCGCAGAGTCCGTCATCATCAATGGGATCGTCAAGACGCAGTTCAAGCGCGAGCGCCCCGTCATCCAAGAGCCTCGTCCCCACCGCCTTCGCATTCCGCTGTCCACGAGTTTCCCGAGCGGACACTCCAGCACTGCCATGGTCGCTGGCGTTTTGCTGGCC
>JBIIGP010000260.1:0-2948 GCA_044236415.1 Acidimicrobiales bacterium
GCCACACTCCGATGCCACCTGGTGCGATTCCGTGGCTGTCGGCCGAACCCAATGCGTTTACAAACCCCGCCGATCACGATGGCAACCTCGGTATCGGTTATGCAGCAACCGACAACATCTATCGGTCGTCCCGTTGGAAATTGGCGCCAGACGAAGCGCTGGAAATTCGCGGCACATGGCCACGGTGCACATTCGCCAACATCGTGTTGTTCAACAACCACATGCAAACGCCCAACTACGACCGACGACTCGTGTCACTCAATCGAGTGCAGACCGAGGTTGAGAACGATGGTTCATGGCGAATGATCCTCGCCCACTCTGACCCCGGTCTTCCCAACTGGCTCGACACACGCGGGCTTGAACACGGCACAATGTTCTGGCGTTTCTTGCTGCCCACCGAGCCGCTGACACAACTCGAAACGCGGGTCGTGAAATTCAGCGACCTTTCCTGAGATTGCGCGGGCAAACTGTGGGCATGACCCACGCGCTTGAAGGAACCGTCACCAGCCTGCATTCCGATGGCGGCCATAACTTCTCAAAGCCCCTCATTGAAGAAGCCGTCTTCCTTGCCGGGATCGGCATCGAGGGCGACGCCCATTCCGGCCCGACCACCCAGCACCTCAGCCGTCAGAAGAAGGATGCGAGCCGTCCCAACCTTCGCCAGGTTCACCTTGTGGCCAGCGAGATCCATGAGGGGCTGCGTACTGAGGGATTCGAGGTTCCTTTCGGTGGTTTCGGCGAGAACCTCACCACGAAAGGTATTGAACTCGGTCAACTACCTGTAGGCACCACATTGCGGCTCGGCGAGGACGTCATCGTTGCGCTCACTGGCTTTCGCGATCCCTGCTCGCAGATCGACAAGTTTCAAGAGGGCTTGCGCGCCGCGGTGTCGTTCAAGCCTGAGGTTGGCCCGCAGCTGTTTCGCAATGGCGTGATGTCGGTTGTGGTTCGCGGTGGAACGGTTCGTGTTGGCGACACCATCAAAGTTGCATTGCCGGCCGAACCACATCAGCCGATGCAAAAAGTTTGACCAAAGTTTCGAAACTTCAGTCGCGGCCGCGCATTGCGTCGAGAAGCGGATCTATCGAACCCGCTTCTTTGAAGCGAGTCTGACCACCCGCCACCAAGAACCGACGCATTGGTTCACTGTGTCTTCCATCCACCATTGCCGCGTTGAGTTCTTCGCTCTCAATAGTCAGCGCAGCTGGGTCATTCTCGAGCGCTGCATTCACAACACGCTTCACCGCAAGAACTGATCGGCGATCAAGATGGGCGAAGCGGTCGACATACACATCGAGCGCAATGTCGAGGTCTTCGGAAAGAACCACAGATTGCAGCCAGCCGATTGAGAGGAGTTCTTCGACCCCGATGTCTCGTCCGCTCAGAATCACTTCAAGGGCTTTAGCCCGTCCAAGTTGGCGGGCCAGGCGAACGGTGCCGCCGGCGCCAGGAAGGATTCCCATCGGAACTTCGGGCTGTCCGATGATTGCGCGAACGGTACCAACACGCAGATCGAGCGCAGAGAGGAACTCACAACCGCCACCACGGGCGTAGCCATTCAGGAATCCGATCGTGAGAAATGGTGCGTTGTGAAGTCGTTCGAACAATGCGGCCGCAATATTCGGTTCGGTCACCGGCTCGTCCGATGGGGTTGACGCCAGAATCGCTTCAACATCGCCGTGCATGAGGAAGAAGTCCGGATCCGCGCTGCGGAACACAACGACTGCCACCGATTCGTCGGCTTCAAGTTCAGGAAGTAGCCCAAACAATCCGACTACTAACTCCGCGCCGACAATGTTGTGCGGCGGAATGTTGATTGTGACCGTGACGACGGCGCCACTGCGCGTCGTACGCAGAGCGCCGTCGGTCATTGTTCAGACCAGATCTGGCGTGAGGTCAGCAAACTTCACGACTTCACACGAGGGCCTTTCAATCTCACCCTCGGGCAGGAAGAAGCGGAAGAACATCGTGCCGAGGTTGCGGCCTTCGGTGTCGATCCAGTTCGCGTGTCCCGGGTCGGAATGCGCAAGGACCATCGTGAATGAACCATCGGCGTTCAACGTGGTGTTGGCCCGGTTACGACTGACCTGACGGTTCACATAGTCGTACATCTGCGACCAACGATTCCAAAGGCAAACGTTTCCGAAGACGCACTCGGGCCAACGGCCACGAATCACAAGCGCTTCGTCGTCACCGATGAGATACGGAGCCATCGCATACGCAGCATCGAACGCAGCAAACGCCATGTTGCCCGGCACCACCGGCTGCGGAAGTTCGTTGGGGATGCGAGACACGAACGGAATAGGTGTGTCTTCCGATGGCGCAACCGAATCAACGGTCTTGGTGCGGACGTGGTTGATCACACGTTGCAGTGCGGCTGAAACGCGCTCATCGTTCCAACGGGGTGGAGCGGGGACTTTATTGACCGCTTCGATGCTGATCGGCACATGCAGTGTCTGCGATGCCGATGATGACCACGGAAATTCGAAGTAGTGACGAGTAGTGATGCGCCCACCGTCGGCCGGAATCTCGAGCCAGTTGCGATCAGCAGCTGGGCCACCGAGACGAATCTCGTAGCTGCCATCGGCAGCGATGTCCATCTCGGTGTCATTCAAAACACCCGAAGTGTGTGTGGCATAGGAACCGTCAGCCGCGCCCGCTTCCATCGTGAACGAGGTATAGACCGCGCCAGCGATGTTGCCACGCACGATGTATTCGTTACCCGGGGCAACGGGCGTTTCGAAATAGACAGCGTCGGAGTTGTCGCCGGTGAACGAACGAGTGGGCGACACGATGCGGTTGAAGACGGGGCGCTGAGGATCGAACTCTTGGTGTGAGTAAAGCGCGCTCTGGAGAATGTGGGTGAGGTTGCGGAAACCCTCGGCGACATCGTCATCGCTCATAACCGGGCCAGGCACGACCCATTCATCGCCAGCCTGCTGAAGCAG
>JBIIGP010000261.1:0-2943 GCA_044236415.1 Acidimicrobiales bacterium
GACCCCAATCGAAGAAAGGCCGGTTGCTTCGGGCAACCCAGCAAGAATGTTGGCGCACTGAATGGCCTGACCAGATGCGCCCTTTGTGAGATTGTCGATTGCGCCGATCGCAACAATGTGACCGGTACGTTCGTCGGCCCGAACAGTGACGTGTGCGGTGTTTGAACTCAAACAGGCCTTTGTCGATGGCGAACCTTCGGTGACGACGACAAATTGTTCATCGGCGTAGAACTCTTCATACATCTCAAGCAATTGAGCGGTGTTCTTTGATCCCGTAGGCCGCAGATAACAGGTTGCGAGCATTCCCCTATTCATCGGAGCGAGGTGCGGGGTAAATAACACCGACACTGACGAGGAAGCCGATGGGGCCAACGCTGCAATGTTCTGCTCAATCTCGGGCGTATGCCGGTGATTCAGCAATCCGTATGCAGTGAAATCTTCATCGACCGTGCAAAACGTGGTGTTCGGCTTCGGTGGCCGACCAGCGCCGGACACGCCGCTTGCAGCATTGACAACGATTCCGTCGAGGTGGACAAGTCCATTCACAACGAGTGGCGCAATCGCCAAGGTCGTGCACGTGGGATAACACCCCGGAACGGCAACCGCCGACGCGGCTGCGATTTGCGACCGGTACAACTCAGGCAATCCGTAGGCGAACTGAGGCAGCAGCTCGGGACACGGATGAGACTCGCCGTACCACTGCGGGTAGAGCGACGCGTCTTGCAACCGAAAGTCGGCGGCGAGATCGACGACCCACTGGACCTTTTGCACGAGCGTCGGCATAAGTGCCTGCGAAGCACCATGAGGAAGTCCGCAGAACACGAGGTCGACGCCATCAAGCAATGAATCGTCGTAGCCCGCGAACTCAATGCCGCCATACGCGGCCGCAAGACTTGGGTAGAGATCGGCTATCGCCACCCCTGCCTGACTATCGCCCGTGGCGAAAGCCAGATCGAAGTCCGGGTGCGCGGCAATGAGCCGAAGAAGTTCCGCCCCGGTGAAACCCGAAGCGCCGATGATTCCAACAGAAGTCACGAAAGCAACCTACAAGATCATGCAGTTCAATGCAAGATTATGCAGAAAGGGCTTCTGCTCATCTTGTTTCTCTACCCTCGCAGAACGGCTCCAGCCGATGCCGCCCCATCGACCACCGTGCGCTGGATTCCCGAGAGGTCTTCCTCAGTCAGCGTTCGGTCCTGCGCCTGCAGTCGTAAACGGTAGGCGAGGCTGCGGTGGCTTTCGGGGACCGGATGGCCACGGAAGACATCGAACAGCGAGAGATCGACCAGTAAAGGGCCGGCCGCTTCACGGATCACCGCTGCAATGGTGGAAGCGGGGACCGAATCGCTGACCTCGAACGCCAGGTCGAGATCACTCGATGGATAGCGGCTGATGGGGTGGTACCGATGCTCGCCGTGAGGCTCAGCCAAGGCTGCGCCAAGGTCGAGCTGAAGCCACGCAACCCGCTCGCGAATGCCGAGCGCATCGAGCACGCCTGGATCGATCTCGCCGATTTCACCGACGAGGACTCCCCCGCTTACAAGAACGCCGCTTCGGCCGGGATGCAGGCCTGCAGGTGGTGTCGATTGATCGATGGTGATGCCATCGAGTCCGAGAGTTTCGGAGAGTACGGCCCAGACCTTTGCCACGGCGTGCGCATCCGATCCTGCAAGCGCAACCGCGAGATGTTCGCGCTCGTCGGGAAGATTCGTGCCAGCAGCTGGCACACCAAAGGACTTGCCGATTTCGAACAATGCGGCTGAATCGATTCGATGCGATTCGTTGTAAGCAATCGCGCGCAACAAACCCGGACGCAGTGACGTACGCAGAATGCTTTCTTCCGCCGCAAGCGGATTGGTCACGGTGACGGCCTCAGGCGCTAGTCCACATCGCGCAAGGTCACCGGGAGCAAGAAACGGAAGCGGCATTGCTTCGTGGATGCCGAGCCCAACAAGAATCTGCCGGATGATGCGACGATCGCGCTGAATCGGGGTCAACGATCCCGTATGCGCTGACGTTGGGGCACGGCCGACGATGCGGCTGTATCCAAAGTGACGAGCGATTTCCTCAATGACATCGGTTTCGGTCGTTGTATCGGGGCGGAACGTTGGAACCGTCACAGAAAGAACGTCTGCTTCGCCGGCCTCTTCACAAACAAAGCCAATTGGGGTGAGCAACGAAACGATCTGTTCGGTTGAGATCTCAGTACCGAGGAGTTGATTCACGCGCTTTGCGCGCACGCGAACCGCTGGCGTCACCGGAAGATCTCCGTGAACAGTCACTGAACCCTGCACGAGACGGGCACCCGAAGGTGCCAACAACTCAACGAGGCGACGCGCAGCGAGATCAACAATTTGAGGGTCAACGCCCCGTTCGAAACGAGCAGACGCTTCGGAACGGAGGCCCATGAACTTTGAAGAACGGGCAATGGCCATTGGCTGCCACCATGCACATTCGAGCAACACGCTTGTGGTGGTCTCGGAAATTTCCGTCGACGCTCCACCCATGACACCTGCAATGCCGACCGGGACGTCGGTTGCGTCGGTGATGACACCATCACGGCCACCAGTAAGCGAGCGCTCAATACCATCGAGCGAGGTGATCGTTTCGCCATCTCGTGCCCAACGAACGCGAAGTGATCCGCCTGGAACTTTTGCGAGGTCGTAGGTGTGATTGGGTTGACCAAGTTCGAGCATCACGTAGTTCGACGCATCAACCACGTTGTTAATGGGACGCATACCCAACGCGGTCAAACGATCGGCGATCCAACGTGGCGATGGTTCAATCTTGATTCCCTCGATGACGCGAAGGTGAAACAGCCCGCAGAGGTCAGGATCAATGATGTCGACAGATGCAATTGCCGCAGCATCGCCATCAACCTCGTCGACGGTCGGAGTTGGAATCGCGAACGGCAAGCCGAGTCGAGCTGCAAGATCGCGCGCA
>JBIIGP010000262.1:0-2942 GCA_044236415.1 Acidimicrobiales bacterium
GGACGCTGGTCGAGATGGGCCGAGGGTTCCGTCGCCCTGGAGAAATGGCCGGGATCATCCGGGCGGAAGACCGTTCCGCTGCCGGGGGAGTCGCCCCACCGCAGGGGCTTTGCCTCTGGGAAGTTGGTTACTGAAACCATTGGAGAATCGGCCCAATTGGGCAGAGTTGCCTTGGTTCGGGGCCTACCCGTAGGCTCTCTCCTCCGCTCCGGTGCGCAGTTTCCCTGCAGACACTGGACTTTGTTCGACAGCCACCTTCGGGTGGACCCAAGCAGAAGGGCTGCGCCATGCGCACCTACACCCCCAAGGTCAGTGAAATTCAGCGCCAGTGGTTCGTCGTCGATGCCGAAGGCATGGTCCTCGGTCGTCTTGCCACCGAGGTTGCAACGATTCTTCGCGGCAAGCACAAGCCGACGTACACCCCGCACATCGACACTGGCGATCACGTCATCGTGATCAATGCAGACAAGGTCGTGCTCACCTCGAACAAGGGCGAGAAGACCTTCGTGCATCGTCACTCCGGTTACCCGGGTGGTCTGCGCTCAAAGTCCTACGGTCAGTTGATCGCAGAGAAGCCCGAAGAAGCAGTGCGTCGCGCTGTTCGCGGCATGATCCCTAAGAATCGTCTTGGTCGTCAGATGATCAAGAAGCTCAAGGTCTACTCCGGTCCGGTGCACAATCACGCTGCCCAAGATCCGCAGACCATCGAATTCGCCCACGCCAAGGCTCGCTGAGCGGCAAGGAACAGACAATGTCGAACCCCCTCGTTCAGTCAACCGGTCGTCGTAAGCGTGCAGTTGCACGCGTCATGCTTCGTCCCGGCTCAGGCACCATCACTGTGAACAAGCGTCCGGTCGCTGACTACTTCCCGTCCGAAACGCATCGCATGATCCTCACCGAACCGCTTCGTGTTACGAGCACCGACGAGGTTTACGACGTCGTGTGCAACATCGACGGTGGCGGCGTGTCCGGCCAGGCCGGCGCTCTTCGTCATGGCATTGCCCGTGCACTTATCGAACTCGATCCAGAACTGCGTGGCGAGCTCAAGAAGGCCGGATTCCTTACTCGCGATGATCGTAAGAAGGAATCGAAGAAGTACGGCCTCAAGAAGGCTCGTAAGGCTCCGCAGTACTCGAAGCGCTAATCCATTCGTTCTCGCTTTTGTCGGCGAGTTCGTTTGCTTCTAACTCATGACCCTCCGATTCGGAACCGACGGTGTTCGCGGCCCCGCATCTGAGTTCACTGACGCGCTTGTTGTTGCGCTAGGTCAGGCTGCTGCGCAGGTCCTTGGAACTTCTGCGTTCGTTATTGGTCGCGATACCCGTGAATCGGGCGAGCGCCTTGAACGCGCGCTTGGAACCGGATTGCGACTCGGTGGCGCGCAACCGTTGAGCATGGGAGTTGTTCCAACGCCAGCGGTCGCGTGGGTCTGCGCCCAACGCGGTGGTCCTGGTGCGGTGATCTCTGCATCACATAATCCATGGTCAGATAACGGCATCAAGTTCTTTGCTGCTGGTGGCCGCAAGTTGTCTGACGAACTTGAAGCTGAGCTTGAAAGTGCGCTCGACGCAGTAGTTGCTGCGGGTGTCGAGTTTGATCTCTCTGCCGATAGCAACTCCGATACGCACGCCGTCGCCGAATGGTGCGACGCAGTCGCGTCGTCGGTTGTCGCCGTCGCTCCGATGCGTATCGTGATCGACTGCGCAAACGGTGCTGCGTCATTCGTTGCACCCGGAATCTTTCGTGGTCTTGGCCTTGAGGTCGAAGTGCTGCACGCCCAACCAGACGGCCGAAACATCAACGATGCCTGTGGGTCGACGCATCCGGAAGATTTACAGCAGGCGGTGCTTGCAAGCGGTGCTGCACTTGGTCTCGCGTTCGACGGCGACGCCGACCGCCTTCTTGCCGTCGACGAACGGGGCGAACTGGTCGACGGCGATCAACTCATTGCGCTTTTCGCGCGCGATCTTCGCGAACGCGGCGGGCTTGCGGGCAATCGCGTTGTTGTAACGGTGATGTCGAATCTCGGTTTTCGTTTGGCGATGGACGAGCAGGGCATTGAAGTCGTCGAGACACCGGTTGGCGATCGCCATGTTCTTGAGGCGCTTGCTCGCACGTCAAGTTCGCTCGGTGGCGAACAGTCCGGCCATATCGTCTTTGCCGATCGGGCAACCACGGGCGACGGAGTTCTCTCCGGTGTGCAGTTGGTTGATCTTGTTGGTCGTACCCAAACTCCACTTTCGACCTTGGCGGCAGGGGTCATGGATCGTCTCCCTCAGGTCTTACGCAATGTCCGCCTCGAACATCGTCGTGACGACATCGCTGAAGCGATTGCAGGTGAAATCGCAGCGGTCGAACAATCGTTGGGCGCTCGGGGTCGTGTGTTGATCCGACTCAGCGGGACCGAACCCCTTGTGCGGGTCATGGTGGAAGCGCCCACTTTGGAGCAGGCCGAGGACGCAGCTGACAACCTCGCTGCAGCCGTGATCCGGGCCTGCTCGGCCTAGGCTGGCGGTCTCATGTGCGGGATTATCGCCGTCGTTCGTCGACCGTCGCTTCGCCAGCCTCCTGGCTCGGCTGAAGTTTCTGACCGCCTCGAAGCGGCATCACAACTGCTGGCCGGCGTTCTTTCTTCGAAGTCCGTCGCCGTCGCCCCCGTTGCCGATGCGGCGACTGCGGTTGCCGATGCCGATCGTCTGCTTCGGGGTGTGCCTGGCGTCCGAGCGTTGCTCGAGGTTCCCGGTCTTCGCATCGCCACGACCAACCTGGTTGACGGGCTTGCTCGCCAGATCGCGGAACTTGAGCGTCATCTCGATTCCGATGCACAGGGCGCGCACGCTCTTGCGGGCCGTGAGCTCGAACGGCTGAATGCTGCTGTCGTGGCCTTGAAGGACGCGGTTTGGGCGGTGCAGCGCGATCGACTTCGCGCCGCCGATGGCGTC
>JBIIGP010000122.1:0-5848 GCA_044236415.1 Acidimicrobiales bacterium
GAGACCGCCGGGGGTGCCCGATGAGCATGCCGTACTACGTCGCCCCCGAACAGGTGATGAAAGATCGCGCCGATTACGCCCGGAAAGGTATTGCGCGAGGTCGATCACTCGTTGCAACCCAGTTTGCCGATGGCATCGCGATTGTCGCCGAGAACCCTTCAACCACGCTTCGTAAGGTCAGCGAGATCTATGACCGAATCGCATTTGCTGGAGTCGGCAAATACAACGAGTTTGATCAACTCCGAATCGCAGGCGTCCGAGCAGCCGACCTCAAGGGCTTCTCCTATAGCCGTGAAGACGTCGACGCTCGGAGCCTCGGCAATCAATACGCACAAATCCTCGGGCAGGTTTTCACCCACGAGATGAAGCCGATGGAGGTTGAGATTCTCGTGGCTGAGGTTGGTCTTACGTCAGCCGATGACCAGTTCTTCCACATCCTTTATGACGGCACCGTCATGGACGAGGACCGGTTCACGGTTCTCGGCGGCGATGCCGATGCCATCTCGAACCGACTCGAAGAGTCATGGGCTCCCGAACTCGACCTACAGGCGGTCCTCGCTGTCGCAGTCGCCGCATTGGCTGGTTCGGATCGATCCCTTGATGCAAACGATCTCGAGGTCGCAGTGCTTGATCGAGGCGCCCAACGTCGGGCCTTCCGCCGTATTGAACGATCCGAACTCCCGGATTTCCTTCCGAAGAACTGATTCCTGTTCGGTCACCCTCCGACTCGCGGTCACCGATAGCGTGCCGGTATGGAGCGGAGGATCTTCGGGCTAGAGAACGAGTACGGCGTGACTTGCACTCTTCGCGGCCAACGCCGTCTCAGTCCTGATGAGGTTGCCCGCTACTTGTTCCGCAGAGTCGTGTCCTGGGGCAGGAGTTCAAATGTCTTTCTCCAGAACGGCGCACGGTTGTATCTCGATGTTGGCTCACATCCCGAGTATGCAACTCCCGAGTGCGACTCGATCCACGACGTTGTGGTGCACGACAAGGCGGGGGAGCGCATTCTCGAACAATTGCTCACGTCTGCAGAGAAGCGTCTCGCCGATGAGGGGATCAACGGCGATATTTACCTTTTCAAGAACAACACCGATTCGGCTGGCAACTCCTACGGCTGCCACGAGAACTACCTGACTGGCCGGAACGAAGAGTTAGCCCACTACACGAATACGCTTATTCCGTTTCTCGTGACCCGTCAGATTTACGCTGGTGCAGGAAAGGTTCTCCAGACAGCTCGTGGGGCAATGTTTTGTATTTCGCAGCGAGCGGAGCACATCTGGGAGGGAACATCTTCGGCCACCACCCGAAGCCGACCAATCATCAATACCCGTGATGAGCCGCATGCTGACGCTGAGCGTTACCGGCGACTGCATGTCATCGTGGGCGACTCGAACATGAGTGAATATGCAACCTTTCTCAAGGTTGGAACAACAGCGATACTCCTTCGAATGTTGGAGGAGCCCAACGTCATCATGCGCGACATGACGCTCGAAAATCCCATCCGAGCTATACGCGAGATCAGTCACGACATAACGTGCACGCGCAAAGTGCGTCTTGCCAACGGTCGCGAAGCCACTGCCCTTGAGATTCAGAGTGAGTATCTGACTCGAGCCCTCCGTTACGCCGACCGCCGGGATCTCTCTCCCCTTGAAAAGCAAGCTCTCGGCATGTGGGAACAGGCACTCACGAAAATCGAGAAGGATCCGCTCGGACAGGACCGAGAAGCGGATTGGGTAATCAAGTACAAGCTGATCGAGGCCTACCGTGAGCGCCATGGCCTCGAACTCACCGATCCAAAGGTTGCACTGTTGGATCTTCAGTATCACGACATCAATCGGAATCGCGGAATTTTCTACCGGATGCAAGATCGCGGTTTAGTCGAACGCATCTGCGACGACACCGAAATTGAAGAGGCAATAGACACCCCGCCGCAAACGACCCGAGCACGACTTCGGGGAGAGTTCATCAAGAAGGCAAAAGAACGAAAGCGTGATTACACCGTTGACTGGGTTCATCTGAAGTTGAATGATCAAGCCCAGCGCACCGTTTTGTGCAAAGACCCTTTTCGGTCTCACGACGAGCGTGTCGAGAAATTGATCGCGTCTCTGTGATCTCCCAAGTCCTTTCAGCCCAAGTGATGTGTGAATGATTCCGACTGATAAATCTGCCGAGAAGTTCGAGCGCCAGATGAATTTGCTGGCCGCCTTGAGCGACACAGTGCAAGGCATTCGTGCCGTCGACGTCCAGCAACGCGTTCCTGGCTACAACTCAGACCACGACTCGTTTCGTCGCACTTTCGAGCGCGACAAGAAGGACCTACTGAGCCTCGGAGTTCCGATCGAGGTTGTCGCCGGAGCGACCGCAGACCTCACCGCATACCGAGTCGATAAATCGAAATATGAGTTGCCTGATCCGGGGCTTGAGAGCGACGAACTCGCTGCGTTACATCTTGCTCTTGAGACGGTGACCGTTGGTTCTTCGCCAGGCGATATGGCACGAGCCATGTGGCGGCTGGGGGGTGTCGTCGATGCTTCGTCACGCGACTCCGTTGGCATACCTGTCGGCGAATTGACGGAGATCCCCAGTGATTCATCGTTGGTCCCATTGTTTCGAGCGGTGACCGAGCGTCGAGTTGTTTCGTTCACGTACGAAAGCAGCACAGGTATTTCCCATCGCTCCGTTGAACCGTGGCACCTCGATTTCAAACGAGGTCGTTGGAACCTCACTGCGTTCGATCTCGAAAGAGGTGAGCAGCGGAACTTCCGCCTAGATCGAGTCCGCAGTGACGTTCAGCTCGATGAGCCTGGCAGCCATAGCCACCCCATTCCTTCGACGCCATCGGAGCCCGCTGATCCGTGGGAATTTGGTGACAACGAACCGGTGTTAATGACTGTTCGCTTTGATTCCGAGGTCTCGGAGTTTGCTCGGCAGTCTCTTTCCTCATGTGCTGTCAGCGAGCAGGCCAGCGGTGAGCTGACGTTCCAAGTGCCCGTTGCGAACTGGCCGGCCTTTCGTTCGTTTGTACTCAGCTTTCTTGATCATGCCGAGATCCTTGAGCCTCCTGAAGCTCGAGCCTCCATGATCGAGTGGCTCGAAATAATCAGTGGAGATAACCGTGGCTGACATGACAGCAGCCGAGCGGCTGGATCGAACGCTCGCCATTGTTCCGTGGGTTGCAAACCAGCCCGACGGAACAGCAAGCATTAGAGAAATCAGCGAACGATTCGCGATCGATGCGGACGATCTTCGGGACTGCCTCATCATCACGTCGATGGTTGGTGTTCACCCCTACACGCCAGACCTTCTCATTAATGCAATCGTCGATGCAGACACTGTCACGATTGATCTACCCGATTATTTCCGGCGCCCGCTTCGACTCACTGCAGAACAAACCTTCGCCCTGCTCACTTCTGCCAAAGCGTTGCTTTCTGTGCCTGGTGCAGATCACTCGAGTGCATTGGCTCGTGGCCTTGAGAAGGTACTGCGCACTCTTGGCGAAGGTTCGGAGACCGCGGTTGACATTGGAATCGATACCGCTCCCGACGCGATCACTGAACTACTTCGTGCCTCTATCGATCGCCATCAGACAGTAGAGATCACCTATTACAGTTACGGACGCGACGACACCGGTACCCGCCGTATCGATCCGTGGGCGATTCACTCCGAGGGCGGCCTCTGGTACCTCCAAGGCTGGTGTCATTCCAGCGCCGCTGAGCGAGTGTTCCGGATTGACCGAATTCGTGAGGCGAACGCAACCGATACAGAGTTCAGGGTTCCCAATCCACTGCCACCATTCGAACTGTTCGATGGTTCAAATGCTTTGGGCCGAATCACGTTGCTGCTTCAACCAGACGCTCGTTGGGTCACCGAGTACTACCCGGCAGAGTCGATCGAACTGCAACCCGATGGAACCGCAACGATTGTCCTCGCTATCGGCTCGGTGGCGTGGCTCGAGCGTTTGCTTCTCCGACTTGGACCGGATGCCGCAGTCGTCGACGCGTCTCCGGAACTCCAAGGAGTTGGTGGCGCAGCGGGACGAAGGTTGCTCTCCATCTACCGTGACTAGGCTACGGCGCGCCGGAACGCACCGGTCTCGTTCCCCCCGGAAAGCTCACTTGTGACCAGTCCTGCAACTGATCCCGTCGCACCGACTCGCTGGCGATACCGTCGACGTCGGTTCGAAAAGTGGTTTGGTCCACGTGGGGCCAGTTTCGTCGAATGGGTCCTTGTCATTGTTGGCGCAATCCTGCTCGCCTTAGTGGTGAAGGTCTTTCTGCTCCAAGCCTTTTACATTCCATCTCTGTCGATGTACCCGGCGCTGCACGAGGGTGACCGAGTTCTTGTAAACAAACTGAGTTATCGCCTCCACGATGTCAATCGTGGCGATGTGATTGTGTTCGAGCGTCCTGCCTCGGAGACGTCAAGCAACATCCCAGATCTCATCAAACGGGTAGTCGGGCTTCCGGGCGAGTCAATTTCGTTTGTTGATGGAGCGGTGTTTGTCGATGGGAAGCGACTCGAAGAGTCGTACCTCCCCGAAGGCACCGTCACGAGCAGTGCGAATGCTCCCAACAAGTGCACCGCCGAAGCTCCTTGCGTTGTGCCTGCTGGTCAGGTTTGGGTCATGGGCGACAATCGAAGCGATTCAAAAGACAGCCGCTACTTTGGATCTGTCGATCAATCGACAATTGTTGGCCGAGCATTTGTAACTGTTTGGCCGCTTGGCAGATTCGGTTTGCTCTAGAACTTCATCACGCTTGTCCTCATTGAAATCATTGGATTCTTTGACTACGCGCCTGAATGACCTCTTCCAGCGATTTTGGCGATGGACACCATCATCGTGTCGACGTGGTCGCTATACACGCCATCGATTCCGCAGTCGAGAAGCTCGTCGAGAATTCGATCGAACTGAGCGTCCCAGCCGAAGGCGAGTAGCCCGAAGCGATGAGCCATCGCTACCGAACCTCCGCTCCAGTCACTGTGGTGAAGATTGATGACGTCAATGCCGAGATCAGCGCTCTGGGCAATGTGGAGTTCGGGGCTGCCTACAAACTTGGACGCTCGAGTGGATTCGACAAGATTGACGTTGGAGGAGAGTTCTCTCCATGAACTCACAAGTTGCCGATCAGGGTGGCAGAGCCAGAGTCGGTCCTCAGCTCCTACATCTCGAGCACAGGCAACAACCTCTGACGCCACACCGGGATCTTTGATGTCGAGGGAGAGATCGACTGTTCTTCCGATGACTGCGTAGAGATCGCGCAGAGTGGGGATATGGCGGGGAAGATCTGCCGACATGGACTCTGAAATCGGACGCCGAAGCGGACGACGACCAACGAGACCGTCATGATCGAGGACGGCAATCCCGTCCGCAGTGACCCAGACGTCGCTTTCGAGACCGGTGGCACCTAGGCGAAGGGCCAACTCAAAGGCTTCCATCGTGTTCTCGGGGGCATGTGCTTTCGCTCCGCGGTGAGCAAAGCCAATTGGCGGTCGAAGGGAGGGGAGTCGGGTCACCGCAACAGCCTGCCCCACAGAGCGAGTCCGTCCTCGCCACAGACCACCATGGGGAAGAACGACAGACTCGGGAGTACGATCCCCATCATGTTCAACGTTGGTGGCGGAGAGATCTTCATGATCCTGCTGCTGGCACTTTTGCTGCTGGGACCAGAGAAACTGCCCGAAACCGCTCGCAAGGTGGGCAAGTTCATGGCCGAGGTCCGTCGGGTTACCTCCGGTTTCGAAGAAGAAGTTCGTTCCGCCATGGATATCGGTCAGGTTCATACTGTCGACGATGCACTCGATCGCACAACTGAGGGTCCTCGACTTGTGGCGCCGGTTGACCCTGTGA
>JBIIGP010000141.1:0-5459 GCA_044236415.1 Acidimicrobiales bacterium
TGACGCCCACAACCACATCAGGTTCACCGACCCCGTTTGTCGGAGACCTCTCGGCGGACAGCACGGACAATGACGACACTGCGAGCAACTGAGCAACATATGAGTGCTGACACCACCACGTCTCCAGCCGGACATATGACGCTCTGGGAGCATCTTGCGGAGTTGCGCAGTCGGTTGTTCCGAGTTGCGGCTGCTGTCGCGGTTGGGGCAGTCCTCGGATGGTTTCTGTATCCCTACGTTCTCGAGATATTGAAGCATCCGTTCAATGAAGTTCAGCCTGGACAGCCATTCATTGCTACTGAACCTCTGCAGGCTTTCACTCTGCGACTCAAAATGTCGGGCTACATCGGCATCGCATTCGCTATGCCCATCATTGTCTGGCAGGTGTGGAGATTTGTAACGCCAGGGCTGTACCCACAGGAAAAGAAGTACGCAATTCCCTTCACAGTTAGTGCCGTCGTGCTTTTCCTTGGGGGAGCGACTGTTGCGTTCTATGTCCTCAATCCAACACTTCAGTTCCTCACGACTATCGGCGGATCTCAGATCGAGCCCTTCTACACCGCCGACAGTTACGTCACGCTCATCATTTGGATGATGCTGGCGTTCGGCGTCGGGTTTGAATTCCCTGTGCTCCTCGTAGCGCTGCAGATGATCGGTGTCATCACACCAAGGAAGCTCATCGGCTGGTGGCGCCAGGCGATCGTGGTCATCGCGGTCATCGCTGCTGTCATCACCCCGAGCGGTGATCCCATTTCCATGACCGCTCTCGCAGTTCCAATGCTTCTTCTCTATGGGCTTTCGATCGCGATTGGCGCTTCCATACTGGCGTTGCGGAATCGCTCGAAGCGAAAGGCGGAGAAACGCGCTTCATCTGAAAGCGAAGATGACTCCGTGCGTATCGACTGAGGTGACTACATCATTCGAGCTCGATCAATTCCAAAAGGATGCGATTGCGGTCATTGATCGCGGCCTGTCGGTCTTGGTATCGGCCCCGACTGGATCGGGGAAAACGAAAGTCGCTGAACACGCTGTCGCTGTCGCGCTTCGAGCAGGAAGGCGTGCCTTTTACACGACGCCGATCAAAGCGCTTTCGAACCAAAAGTTTCATGACCTGATTGACGAGTACGGCAAAGAGGCTGTTGGGCTCCTCACTGGCGACACCGCAATAAATGGCGACGCGCCGATTGTCGTCATGACCACTGAAGTGCTCCGCAACATGATCTATGCGCGTTCGTCTGCCCTTGACGCGCTCGATTGGGTCGTCCTTGACGAAGTGCACTACCTGCAAGATTCATCAAGGGGTTCGGTTTGGGAAGAGGTCATCATCCATCTGCCCAAATACGTTCGGCTGGTGTGCCTGTCGGCGACTGTGTCGAATGCGGATGAGCTGGGGGAGTGGATCACTTCTGTCCGGGGTCCGACTGAAGTTGTCGTCGAAACGAAAAGGCCAGTTGAACTTGATAACTGGTATCTCGTTGCCGATCGACTTGACGATGGACTCGCTCTGATTCCGACCCTTAATGAGGGCAAACCGGATCGGCGCGGTCACCAGTACGACATCGACCCACGTGATCGCGCCAGAGGCGGCCGGCGCCGATACTCAACGCCGGGACGAGTTGAGGTGGTTGAACTCCTCGCCGAACGATCGATGCTCCCAGCAATCTTCTTTGTGTTCAGCCGCAACGGTTGCGACGAAGCGGTGACCTCTTGCACGCGTGCAGGTCTTAGCTTCACGACACCCGAGGAGCGCACTCGAATCCGACAAATCGCAGAGTCGCATGTCGAGGAACTCACAGATGAGGATCTCCGAGTACTCGACTATGGCCGATGGCTTGATTCCCTCGAAAGAGGTATCGCCAGTCATCATGCTGGTCTCGTTCCTCCCTTTAAGGAGGCCGTCGAACAGTGCTTCGTCGAGGGACTCGTTCGGATCGTTTTTGCAACAGAGACACTTGCCCTTGGCATCAACATGCCAGCAAGAACCGTGGTGATCGACAAGCTGACGAAGTTCACCGGGGATGGCCACGAGTTCCTCACTCCAGCGCAATACACCCAGTTGACTGGTCGAGCCGGTCGTCGCGGTATCGACAATCACGGCAACGCCATTGTCTTGTGGTCGCCCTTCGTCACCTTTGATGAGGTCGCGAATCTCGCAGCCAGTCGAAGCTTTCGACTCACGAGTTCTTTTCGTCCGACCTACAACATGGCAGCAAATCTCGTGCGCCGCTATGACGCCGGCGAGGCACATCGGTTACTCGGAAACAGTTTCGCTCAGTATCAGGCGGATGCGGACGTTGCCCGACAAGAACATCGAATCGAGGGCCAGTCCCAAAAGCTCCTGCGATTACGTGAAGACGCTGAGTGTGAACTTGGCGACGTCTCGACCTACAAGGCCGCGTTGGACGCGGAGCGCGGTGTACGGGCGGTTCGTGGCGGTGGTTCGCATGTTGAGCGAGCTCTTGCTTCACTCAAGCCCGGTGACATTCTCTGGATCGAAGGGAGTGGCGGCCACGATCGAGTGGTGGTGCTGTCAGTTTCCAATCGTAAAGGGGGTTCGGTACGTGTCAAAGTCCTGAACGCGAGGCGCAATGTCATCCAACTTGGTTCCAAGGATTTCGACGATGAGCCAACCGTTGTGGCACACATAGATCTACCCGTTCCATTTACGCCGATGAAGCCAAAGTTCCAGAAAGCTGTGTCGCTAGAACTCGATCGCATCGTGAAGCGTCTGCCCTCCAGTGATGGCGAAAATCAACGTCGCAGCGAAAGCAATCGCAACGCCGTGGAAAGGCACCCCGTCCATGGGTGTCCGGATCGCGATAGTCATCTTCGAGCGTTACGAGACGCAGAACGCGTTCGCCGCGAGATCGAAGGACTCGAAAAGCAGATCCGCTCACGCACAGGATCTCTCGTCGAACACTTCGATCGGATTCTTCAGATGCTCGAACAGTGGGGCCACTTGGACGGATGGAAGCTGACCGAACGGGGCGAGAGGCTCGTCCGGATCTACCACGAGTCCGATCTGGCCATTGCCGAAGCCCTCGAGGAGCAACTCTTCGATGATCTTTCGGCTGCGGAACTCGCCGGTCTTGCGAGCTCCTTTGTGTATGAGACCCGAGCATCTGGTCCTGATCTTTCTCCCTGGTTCCCGAGACGCGACATTGAGCAACGTGCTGACCAACTAGAAGACCTCACGAGATCAATCGCACGCGATGAAATTGCTCTCGGGCTTTCCGTTACGCGGACCCCCGACGCAGGTTTCTTCGCTCTCGCCCACGCATGGGCTGCAGGAGACGATCTTGATCATTTGCTCGGTGATGACGACATGCCCGGTGGTGATTTCGTGCGAACCATCAAGCAACTCGTCGATCTCCTCCGACAGATTTCTGAAACAGACGCTTCGTGTGCCACGACCGCATCCGAGGCTGCCGATGCTCTCCATCGAGGCGTTGTTGCGGTTTCGGGACGCGGCCGAATTGGCGATGACGAGAGTGACGCTGAGAGTGATCTTGAGAGTGATCTCGCAGCGAGCGAACTGCAATGACAATCAAAAAAGGCAGCGATTACGGCCTCCTTCAGCCCCTACCGGAGGGTGCACCGGTTGCTCACTCAGATGCCGAACTCCGAGATCTGATTGTTGCGAGCCGTAATGCCGGCAACAGCGACATCACAGTTGGTCTCTTAGGTGGCGATCTCTGCAAAACATTGGGTGGTTCCGGATCGATGGACAGACTCCGGGGACCAGATGCCCTCACCGTCCCCGTCGATCTCGTTGTTGCATCGATCGATGGCGTCGAGATTCCATTTGTCTCACACCTCGTAGCGGGAAAGATCTTCGGCTCAAATTTTGTAGCGGTGATGAACGCTCAGTGGATCGGCAATCGTGATCTCGGCCCCCGCTCTCACCCGGGTGACGGGTTGATTGACATCACGACTGGATCACTTGGCTGGCGGCAGCGGAGAGAGGCGCTCTCTCGGTCAGCCACCGGCACTCATTTGCCTCACCCATCGTTGACCTATCGCCGCGTTCGTTCAGAGACGCTCACGTTTGATCCTCCGGCATCTCTACGCATCGACGGAGCCCTTCGCCTGAAGGGTCGGACACTTTCGCTGTGCGTCGAGCCTGACGCCTTTCACGTCGTCGTTTGACCCTCCACAGCCAGCGGACCCCCATGTAGCGTGATGACATGGATGTACAAGAAGCGAAGCAACGAGCTGCCGATTCCATCGATGCACATCGGAGCCTCCTGCTTGAGGTCTCTCATTCGATCCATGCTCATCCGGAAGAGAACTACGCCGAACATCACGCGCACGCAGTACTCACTGGAGCTCTTGAAGATCTCGGTTTCGATGTCAACCGAGGCGCATACGGAATGCCGACAGCTTTCGAAGCAACAGCAGGATCGCGTGGTCCAACCATTGCAGTGTTCTGCGAGTACGACGCTCTTCCAGGTATCGGACACGCGTGCGGGCACAACATCATCGCAGCGGCTGGCCTCGGCGCAGCGCTTGGCGCTGCTGCAGTGGCGGAGGAATTGAACGGTCGCCTTGTCGTTCTCGGTTCACCCGCCGAGGAAGGTGGGGGTGGGAAGGTCTTCATGATCGATAGGGGCGCCCTCACTGACATCGATGCTGCGATGATGATTCATCCCGCCGATGTCGATCTCCGCTGGATGACCACAATCGCCGTGCAGCAACTTCGAGTGATCTGGCATGGTCAATCTGCTCATGCTGCTGCTCATCCTTGGGATGGTCGCAATGCACTCGACGCGGCGGTGCTGGGATACATGAATGTTGCTGCTCTGCGTCAGCACATACGGCCCGAAGAGCGAATCCACGGCGTCTTTACCAACGGGGGAGACAAGCCCAACATCGTTCCGGCCACCGCCGCCATGCATTGGTTCATTCGCGCGGCGGATCTCTCACGACTCGAAGCGCTCAAACCACGGGTCCTTGCTGCCCTTACCGCTGGCGGCGACGCAACCGGCTGTTCGGTTGACTACGAGTGGATAGAACCGGCCTACGCCGACCTTCTTCGAAATGACGCATTCGAGTCGTTGTATGCAGCTAATAGTGCTGCCCTCGGACGTGAGGTTCGCGAACCTGGCCCACAAGGCGCTGTGATCGGATCCACTGACATGGGCAATGTGAGTCATCTCGTGCCGTCCATTCACCCGATGGTTTCGGTAGCCCCAAGCGGCGTTGGAATCCACACGCCCGGGTTCGCAGAGTTCGCCGCTTCGCCGACTGGCGATGCCGGCGTGATCGATGGCGCCAAGGCCATGGCCATGACCATCATCGACTTGTGGTCCTCTGCCGATTCTCTGGAATCGGTCGCCAACGACTTCCACGCGTCGAAGCGGTGACCGACAACCAACGGGCCATCCGCGGCGACGGGCGGAAGAGGCCGTACGCTCGCCGGCCGTGAGCGTCTACGTCGCAGAAGAGTTCAGCCCAGA
>JBIIGP010000263.1:0-2922 GCA_044236415.1 Acidimicrobiales bacterium
AGCCCCGGACCACGAAGGATTCGAGAACCGCCCCGTTTGCCTCGGTGACTGATCCGGCAACGTCCTCGCCCTCGGTCGCACCCGCCAGCGCAGCGGCGTCGGCCGCTGACTGTGCTCGGGCCCGCTCATCAACCTGAAGCCCAAGCCGCACCACAACGAGCCCCATAAGCATCACGATGGCAAGAACGAGCGCCGCCATCGGAACGATCTGACCCACCTCGTGTCGACAACGCCGCACGGAACCATTTCGTGTTGAGCCACATCGGACTGAGCCGTATCGAACTGAGCCATATCGAAACATGGCGCACTCCCCTGCTGTGAATCACCGGTCCGATCCGCTGAGCGGAAGGCAGGATCGGTGAGGAACTGTCAGTGGGAGAAGTAATGGGAACGGCGATAGCCGCCGTGTTGTTCCTGGTCTGGGAAAGGGGTTCAGTCGTCGTCGTCGGTGCCAAGCACCGGAGCAACAGATGCAACGGTTTCGCCGTCGGCCACGTTCATGACCTTGACGCCGGTGGCATCGCGGCCCTGTGAGGAGATCTCGCGAACCTCCATACGAATCACAGTTCCGACGCTGTTGATTACGAAAATTTCGTCGTCGATGCCGACCATGAAGGCCGCAACAACGGAGCCCTTCTTTTCGTTGATCTTGATGCCACGCACACCCTGACCGCCGCGGCCCTGACGATTGAACTTGTCGAGCTGCGTGCGCTTTCCGTACCCACCATCGGTGACGAGAAGGATCGCGGCATCGTCACGAGTGACATCGCAGGAAACGACTTCGTCGCCGGCACGCATCTTCATGCCGCGCACGCCAGCAGCGGCGCGACCCATGGCCCGAACTTCGTCCTCGGCAAACCGAATTGCCTGGCCGGCCTTGGTGACCACGAGAATGTCGTCGCCGCCATTCGTGGGGATAACGCGCACGAGTTCGTCGCCGTCTTTGAGGTTGATGGCGATGATGCCCGCACGAAGCGAAGAGTCGTACTCGGTGAACTTGGTCTTCTTGACCTGACCGTTCTTGGTGCAGAAGAAGAGGAACTTGTTCGATTCGTAATCGCGCGTGTCGATGATCGCTTGGATCTTCTCATCAGGCTGCAATGGGAGAAGATTGACGACCGCAGTACCGCGCGCGGTGCGTTCCTTCATTGGGATTTCATGCGCCTTGAGGCGATACACGCGGCCGCGAGTTGAGAAGAACAACAGGTACGCGTGTGCAGTGGTGTGGATGATGTGCTGGACGTAGTCCTCATCCTTGAGTTTCGTGCCCGCAACACCACGTCCACCGCGACCCTGGACCTTGAACGCGTCGGAAGAAACGGTCTTGATGTAACCCTTGGCCGACATCGTGACGACGAGGTCTTCGTCGTCGATGAGATCTTCGATGTCGAGGTCGCCGACGTCGAACGTGATTTGGCTACGTCGAGGCTGTCCGAAGGTTTCGCGAACCTTGCCCATCTCTTCCGCGATAACTGCTCGCTTCTTGCCTTCATCGCCCAGAATGGCTTCGAGGTCAGCGATGGTTTCGCGCAACTTCGCCATTTCTTCTTCGAGTTGCGAGCGGCCCAGTCGGGTGAGACGAGACAGCTGCATGTCGAGAATGTGTTCGGCCTGTTCGGTCGAGAATTCGAACGGAGCAGCCATAAGCGCTTCGCGAGCAGCCTGCTTATCGGCCGATGCACGGATAGCAGCGATGATTTCGTCGATGAGGTCGAGGGCCTTGAGGAGGCCTTCGACGATGTGGGCGCGACGTTGCGCTTCATCGAGGCGGTACTGCGAGCGGCGGGTGATGACCTCGATCTGATGATCGATGTAGGCAACAAGCGCGTCGCGGAGGTTGAGCGTGCGAGGAATGCCGTCGACAAGCGCCACGGTGTTGACCGCAAAGTTCGTTTGCAGCGGTGTGCGCTTGTAGAGGTTGTTGAGAATGACGAGCGCTGGCGCATCGCGCTTCAAGCGAAGAACCAAGCGCATCTTGCCCTTGGCGGACTCGTCGTTGAGTTCGGCAATGCCTTCAAGTTCGCGATTGTCGACCAGTTCCTTCACCTTGACGATGAACTGATTCGGGCTCACCTGATACGGGAGCTCAGTAATAACGATGAAATCGGAACGTGTTCCTTCTTCGATTTCGGCTTTACCGCGAAGTTTGATTGAACCTCGACCAGTTCGGTACGCGTCGATGATTCCTTGACGACCCATGATGAGCGCGCCGGTCGGGAAGTCGGGACCCTTGACGAATTCCATGAGGTCGTCGGGTGTTGCTTCCGGGTTTTGCAGAAGGTGATTCACCGCGTCGATGACTTCACCAAGATTGTGCGGCGGAATGTTGGTGGCCATACCAACAGCGATGCCCTGCGAACCGTTTACCAACAGGTTGGGGAAACGGCTGGGGAGAACTACTGGTTCTTGGAACTCACCGGAGTAGTTGTCGACGAAGTCGACAGTGTTTTCGTCGATGTCGGCGAGCATGTCGAGCGCCATCGCCGCAAGACGACATTCGGTGTAACGCGCGGCGGCCGGTGGTTCATCAAGGGAGCCGAAGTTTCCCTTCGGATGCACGAGTGGATGGCGCAATGAGAACGATTGGCCCATACGAACCAACGCGTCGTAGATCGCGGAGTCGCCATGAGGGTGGTACTTGCCCATGACTTCGCCTGTAACTCGCGCACACTTCATAGTGGGACGATCAGGAAGGGCACGAAGGTCGTACATGCCCCAAAGGATTCGGCGATGAACGGGCTTCAAGCCATCGCGCGCGTCGGGAAGTGCACGAGAAACGATGACGGACATGGCGTAATCGAGGAAGGAGCGTTCCATCTCCTCCTGGATCTCGATTGGCTCAATAGTGCCGAAGGTTGCCGGCGGAGCGTCACCTGAACCGGTGTCGTCTCCTCCGGTGTTTTCGCCGTCGTCCGATGCCTT
>JBIIGP010000264.1:0-2900 GCA_044236415.1 Acidimicrobiales bacterium
TGCCCTTCGACTTCGACATCTTCTTGCGATCGGGGTCGAGTACCCAGCCGGAGATGCTGGCGTTGCGCCACGGAATCGAGTTGTGCTCAAGGTGTGAACGAACAGTGGTCGAGAACAACCATGTGCGGATGATCTCGTGGGCTTGCGGGCGCATGTCCATTGGGAACGTACGAGCGAACAAGTCGTCGTCCTCGCCCCATCCGGTTGCGATCTGCGGAGTGAGCGAGGAGGTTGCCCATGTGTCCATGACATCAGGATCGCCGGTGAACCCACCAGGCACGTCACGCTGTGCTTCGGTGTAACCCGCAGGTGTGTCGGTGGCGGGGTCGATGGGCAGCGCGGATTCGTCAGCGGTGATGGGTTGATCGTGGATGGGCGAACCATCGGCGTCGAGCGGATACCAAATAGGGAACGAGACGCCAAAGAAGCGCTGACGGCTGACGAGCCAGTCACCGTTGAGTCCGTTCACCCAGTTCTCATAACGAACTCGCATATGCGGCGGATGCCAGTGAAGTTCTTTGCCTCTTTCGAGCAGCGCCTCACGCAAAGGAAGATCGCGACCGCCATTGCGCAAGTACCACTGACGACTGGTGAGAATCTCGAGCGGGCGATCGCCCTTCTCGAAAAACTTCACTGGGTGCGTGATGGGCTTTGGTTCGCCATCGAGTTGGTTGGCCTCGCGCAACAAATCGACGATGCGGACCTGGGCCTGCTTGATTGTTTTGCCGGCGAGTTCGCTGTAAGCAGCAATTGCGCTCTCACCTGCGGCCACGATCCATTCCGGTGCTTCGGACTGGATGCGACCGTCGACGCTGATGATGGAGCGAGTTTCGAGTTGAAGTTCGCGCCACCAGATGACGTCGGTGAGATCGCCGAACGTACAAATCATGGCGATGCCTGATCCCTTTTCGGGATCGGCTAGTTCGTGCGGCTTGATTTCAACTTCAACACCAAACAGCGGTGTGCGAACGGTGGAACCAAAGAGTGGTTTGTAACGCTCATCGTCGGGGTGGGCAACGAGCGCAACGCAGGCGCCGAGAAGTTCGGGTCGAGTTGTTTCGATGTGGATCGGTTCACCGTTGTCGGTGCGAACAAACGGCAGACGGTGATATGCGCCCGGCATTTCGCGATCTTCAAGTTCGGCCTGAGCAACAGCGCAACGGAAGTCGACGTCCCACAACACTGGAGCTTCGGCTTGGTAGGCCTCGTCGCGTGCGAGATTGCGGAGGAACGCGCGCTGGGCAACGCGACGACAGCGATCATCGATGGTCGCGTAGGTGAGCGACCAGTCAACCGAAAGTCCGAGCGTGCGGAAGAGCTCTTCAAATGCCTTTTCATCTTCAGCGGTGAGCGTGTTGCACAACTCGATGAAGTTGCGGCGGCTGATCTGCGCCGGAAGTTTCTTCTGATCTTCCTTTGGGCGATCGGACATTGGTGTCGGCGTTGCGAAGTTGGGGTCGTACGGCAGCGAGGGATCGCACTGCACGCCGTAGTAGTTCTGCACCCGGCGTTCGGTGGGCAGGCCGTTGTCGTCCCATCCCATTGGATAGAAGACCGATTTGCCACACATGCGTTGGTAACGGGCGATGGTGTCGGTGTGGGTGTAACTGAAGACGTGGCCGACATGGAGCGAGCCGCTGACGGTCGGGGGAGGAGTATCGATCGAGTACACGCCATCTCGGGTGGCGGTGCGATCGAAGGAATAGGTGCCGTCGGCGTCCCATGTCGCGCCCCAGCGGGCCTCAAGGCCCTCAAGGTCGGGCTTTTGGGGGACGGTCCAACTGCTTCGCGGGGTGGGGGTGGCCGATGTCATGACCCGATCACGCTAGTTCGCCCCGCCTGTTCGGCTCACGTGAGGACTCGCAGGAGGGGGTGTGGGGACAGGTAGCGTTGCCAGTCGTGCTTCACCTCTTCGATACCGCTCAGGGCAAGGTTGTGCCCTTCGAACCCCGTGAACCGGGGAAGGTCTCGATGTACGTGTGCGGTCCCACGGTCTACGGGCCACCGCATTTGGGCCATGGTCGCTTCTCGCTCGTGTTCGATGTGCTGCGCCGTTATCTCACCTGGACAGGCCTCGAGGTCAATTACGTCTCGAATATCACTGACATCGACGACAAGATCATCAAACGGGCGAACGATGAAGGTCGAGACTGGTCCGATATCGCGCAGAAGTGTGAACAGGTGTGGTGGAAGGCCATGGAGGCCATCGGTGTCGAGCGTCCAACCTCCGACCCCCACGCCACTGCTTATGTCGATCAGATGGTTGCACTCATTGCCGACCTGATCGCTCGCGATGTTGCCTACGTCTCCGACGACGGCGTGTACTTCACCCCGGCTGCTGTTGCCGACTACGGATTGCTTGCGCGTCAGTCAATCGAGTCGCTCCAGGCCGGGGCTCGTGTCGAAGTGGCAGACCACAAGCATTCGCCGATTGATTTCGCGCTTTGGAAGTTCACCAAGCCGGGTGAACCTTCGTGGCCATCACCATGGGGTGAAGGCCGACCGGGTTGGCATACCGAGTGTGTCGTGATGTCGCTCGATCTTTTGGGTGAAGGGTTCGATATTCACGGCGGGGGCCAAGACCTCGCCTTTCCGCATCATGAGAATGAACGCGCCCAAGCGTTGGCCTCGGGTCGAACCTTTGCTCGGCACTGGATGCACAACGGCTTTGTTGAAGTCGGTGGCGAGAAGATGTCGAAGAGTCTTGGCAACTTCACCAACCTTCTTGATCTTGTTGAATCAACGGATCCGCGCGCGTATCGCCTGTTGGTTCTCCGATCGCATTACCGCACACCTCTTGAAGTCACCCGCGCGACGACTGACGATGCGTCGGCTGCGTTGCGTCGTCTTGATGCTTTTGCTCGACGCGCAGCAACTGCCGGGTTGGCGGGTGATCCCGA
>JBIIGP010000301.1:0-2899 GCA_044236415.1 Acidimicrobiales bacterium
TCCCATGCTTGGCGCCGTCATCATCATCCTCGTGCTCCTGATCGCAATCCCGGTTGGGTTTCTCATGACCATGTCGATCGTGGCGGGTGTGCTGGGCTGGAGCGTTGAAGACGAGGTCGACGTCAACTACGCCGGCACTGAAGACTTCGCCCTCGCATACCCCGAAGCCTGAATCTCCCTCGAGCGCTAGGCGGCTCGAGATGAACTTTTCGCGCCCCCACAACTTTTCATCGACACGGAGCGGCAGAGAGCAGTAGCGTGCCGATTCGTTAAGAAGGTGCTGGGAAGGTGTTCCGACCCCGCAGGACAGAAAGGGGTCCCGGAATGGCTGCCGGTACCGTCAAGTGGTTCAACGCTGAAAAGGGCTTCGGCTTCATCTCACGTGAGGGAGGCCCCGACGTGTTCGTGCATTACAGCGCGATCAGCGGCTCGGGCTATCGCTCACTCGAAGAAGGCCAAGCCGTCGAATTCGAGGTCACCAGTGGCCCGAAGGGTGATCAGGCACAGGACGTTCGTCCTCTCTGAGACCACACTCGTTTCGTAAACACGCCGCCCTTCGGGGCGGCGTGTTTCGTTTTGCAGAGTGTTTCGTTTTGCAGAGTGTTTCGTTTTGCAGAGTGTTGTGAATGCAACGTGCAAGGGGGTTGTGTTTATGCGCCCCAGCGCGATTGGCCGAAGCGATAGCCAACGCTGCGCACCGTTTGGATCAGGTTGGCGTGATGTTCGCCGAGCTTGGCGCGCAGACGTCGGATGTGAACATCGACAGTGCGTGCGCCGCCGTAGTACTCGTAGCCCCACACACGGCTAAGCAGAGTTTCACGTGTGAACACTTTGCCTGGGTTCGAGGAAAGGAACTTGAGTAGTTCGTATTCCATGTAGGTGAGATCGAGTGGCGCGCCACCGATCGCGGCCTGATAGGTCTCAAGGTTGAGCACGAGTTCGCCGTATTCAACGAGTTCGGGTCGGACACCTGCTCCGGTGTTCCAATACAAATGCTTCAGACGTGCTTCGAGTTCGCGCGGGTGGAACGGCGCCAAACAGAAATCGTCGTAGAGGTCGTCGCGCAGTTCGAGATCGCCTAATTGCGTTCCATTGACAAGAAGCAACAGAGGTTCGAGTGGAACATCGCGCTTGCGAAGTGCACGACACAGTGCAAACGCGCGCTCAGGGTCAAGGTACGCGCAGATGATTGCGCCACCCCATCCGCTTTCGGGTTCGATGCGAGAAGCGGCGAGTTCGTCGCTTGCGGCTTTCCACGGATACCCGGACAAGTCGAGTGCTTGTGCGAGTTCCGGGGGCGGAGGATCGGGGAAAATGAGGATTGGTTCCATGACGGTTACCAAGCCGGAAGGTACCGATCGAGTTCGAACTGCGTGACCTGAGCTTTGTAATCGGACCATTCCGCACGCTTATTGCGCAAGAACCATTCGAAAATATGTTCGCCGAGTGCTTCGGCAACGAGCTCCGAGCCCTCCATGACATCGAGTGATTCCGAAAGCGATTGCGGGAGAGGGCGGATGCCTTCGGCCGCACGCTGTTCGGGAGTGAGTTCGAACACGTTCGCAGAAGCCTCTGGCGGAAGTTCGTAGCCGCCTTCAATTCCCTTAAGGCCTGCAGCGAGCATGACGGAATAGGCGAGGTATGGGTTACACGCCGGATCGGGTGCGCGGTATTCGATACGAGTCGATGACTGCTTGCCGCGCTTGGTGACCGGAACACGAACAAGCGACGACTGATTGTTGCGTGCCCACGTGATGTACACCGGTGCTTCGTAACCAGACACCAGTCGCTTGTAAGAGTTCACGAGCTGATTCGTGACGGCAGTGATCTCGGGTGCGTGGTGCAACAAACCAGCGATGAACCCGCGTGCGACCTTCGACAATCCAAAAGGATCGCCGGGTTCATGGAATGCATTCTCATCACCTTCAAACAGCGACATGTGCGTGTGCATGCCCGAACCCTGCACGCCGCCGAGCGGCTTAGGCATGAACGATGCAAACACGCCCTGCTCCATCGCGATCTCTTTCACGATGAGACGGAACGTCATGATGTTGTCGGCCATGGTGAGTGCGTCGGTGTAACGCAGATCGATTTCGTGCTGACTCGGTGCATCTTCGTGGAACGAGTACTCAACGGGAATGCCCATTGCTTCAAGAACGAGCAATGTGCGCGTGCGAAGGTCACTCGCTACGTCGGCAGTGGTGAGATCGAAGTACGAACCGGAGTCGAGCGGAACGAGGGGCTTCGAAGGATCGCCCTCGGCGAAATAAAAGAACTCCATCTCGGGGGCGGTCATGAATGAGAAGCCGCGGTCGTGTGCTTTATCAAGGTTGCGCTTGAGCACCTGGCGAGGGTCACCCTCGAACGGGGTGTCGTCGTGGTTGAGAATGTCGCAGAACATGCGGCCGGAGATTTCCGAGCCCTTTCCCCACGGGAGAATCTCGAAGGTGTTGGGGTCGGGCTTGGCGAGCACGTCCGATTCCTGCACTCGGCTGAACCCGTCGATCACCGAACCATCGAAGTGGAGGCCTTCTTCGAAGGCGTTCTCGAGCTCGGCCGGTGAGATGGCCACGGACTTGAGCTGGCCCAGCACGTCGGTGAACCACAAGCGGATGAGGCGAACCCCACGCTCTTCGACGGTCCTGAGCACGTAATCCTGCTGACGTTCCATGCGTTAAGTGTCCCACGCCCGGCCGTCTGGTCCCAAGGCCGTTTTCTGGCTTCCCGTCCGAGTTCACGTTCCGTTCACAATTGGGCAACAGTTGGGAAAAAGAAGGCTGTCACGATCTTCTCAGCACTCCTCGGTGGCCACATCGGCCTTAGGGGTAGTGTCCCAACCGAATCAGCACTCTGGGACGGCCTAGAGAGCACCCCACAGGAGGAACCGTGCAGGAACGCA
>JBIIGP010000265.1:0-2890 GCA_044236415.1 Acidimicrobiales bacterium
CGAGCGAAAGAAACGCTGACAGCACATCGACATCGTGGTCATAGGTGAGCCGCTCACCCGCTTCAACCGGGCTGACCCACTCAAGAGCATCGACTTCTTCGTTCGCCTCGAAGGTTCCGGACTGAACTGTCATCACCCAGTACCGAACAATCTTGGAACGGTCCTTATGGTCGCGGTAGGTCACTGACGGCAACTCGTCACCGAGTTCACAATCGAAGCCGGTTTCCTCAAGTACTTCACGATGCGCTGTCTGCTCATCGGTTTCGCCCGCCTCAGCCTTTCCCTTCGGGAAGGTCCAGTCGTCATAGCGAGGACGATGCACAATCACTATCTCGGGTTCAGCGAGTTCACCCCGAAAGATCACTCCGCCAGCAGCGCGCACGTCGAATGATTCAACGCCGTCGTCAATCAAGTTGCGGACCGTCATGCAGATTCAGAAACGACGTTCGAGTGCAATTGCCTCGAAGCGTCGATGGGTGTCGAACTGGTCAGTGCCGAGAACGCGACTCCATGTCGTATCGGGACCCAACGCCCATGCAAGGGAATCGTCTTCAAGGTTGACGTCAAGGATCTCGTGCAAACGCGCCTGAAGCAATGGATCTTCCACGGGAACCAAGGCTTCAACACGGCGATCAAGGTTGCGGGGCATGAGATCGGCGGAACCGATGTAGTACACGGGAGCACCCGCGGCACCGTGCTTGAAGTAATAGATCCGCGAATGCTCCAGATAACGACCCACGATTGAGCGCACATGGATGTTTTCAGACAATCCCGGAACACCTGGGCGCAAGCAGCAAATGCCGCGCACGATCAGGTCGACTCTCGTGCCCGCTTGCGAGGCCGCATAGAGGGAGTCGATAAGTGCTGCATCAACGAGGCTATTCATCTTGAGAACGATGTGACCCTCAGCGCCCAGCGCTGCTTCGTTCGCAATGAGTTCAGCAATGCCCGGACGAATGGTCGTGGGCGAGATCAACAACTTTGAGAATTCAGGGTCACGAGCAAAACCCGTAAGCAGATTGAACAACTGCGTGAGATCTGAACCCACAGCCGGGTCGGCAGTCAGAAGGCCAACGTCTTCATACAGCCGCGCAGTCTTCGGATTGTAATTGCCAGTTCCGATATGGCAATACCGGCGAATACCGTCGTGCTCTTCGCGAACAACAAGCGTGGTCTTGGTATGAATCTTGAGGCCCATAAGGCCGTAGATCACGTGTACGCCCGCTTTTTCCAATTCCTTAGCCCAACCGATGTTCTTCTTTTCATCGAACCGAGCTTTGAGTTCAACAAGTGCAGCAACCTGCTTGCCGCGCTCGGCCGCACGCACAAGTGACTTGATAATCGAAGTGTCAGATGAAGTGCGATACAGCGTGAGCTTGATTGCAAGAACTGACGGATCAATTGACGCCTGACGAATGAACTCCTCAACAGAGGTTGAAAATGATTCGTACGGGTGATGCATCAGGACGTCACGGTCGCGGATGACCGAAAAGATGTCGACTGGTTCGTCGGGATCGGTGCTCGACAACCGTGGCTGCGTTATGGGCGCCCACGGTTCGTCCTTGAGGTCGGGGCGATCGAGACTCATCAGTCCGAAGAGGCCACTCAAGTCGATTGGACCAGAGAAGGTGTAAATGTCGGCAGCATCAAGATCGAGTTCTTCGCTCAGAAGCTCGAGAATCTCCTCAGAAACGTTTGAATCGATCTCGAGTCGAACCGCTCGGCCAAAGCGGCGGCGGCGAAGTTCAAGTTCGATCGTTTCGAGAAGATCATCGGCTTCTTCTTCTTCCACCGTGAGGTCGGCGTTCCGAGTTACCCGGAAGGCGTAATGCGTGCCTGGTTCCATACCCGGGAACAGCACATCGAGATGCGACGCGATGACCTGCTCGAGAGGAATGAATCGCTCGCCGTCGGGCATGACGACGAAACGCGGAAGCAGATTGGGAACCTTGACGCGGGCAAAGCGATGCTCGCCAGTGACTGGGTCGTTCACTACAACAGCAAGGTTCAGAGAAAGATCTGAGATGTAGGGAAAGGGATGTCCAGGGTCAACAGCCAGCGGCGTAAGAACCGGGAAAATGCGCTCTTCAAAGACGGTGTCGAGATAGGAGCGGTCGTCATCGTCAAGTTCTTCATAACTTGAGAACACAATGCCGACGCCGGCGAGCGCAGGAACTAGTTCATTAAGGAACACGCCCTCGGCCGTGGCGACGAGGGCCGCAAGACGCTCTCGGATTTCGCGCAACTGCTGCGCAGCAGTCCGACCATCGGCTGTTTGTTTGCCGAGACCAGCAGCAACCTGATCTTTCAAGCCGGCGATACGAACCTGAAAGAACTCATCGAGGTTCTGCGAAAAGATCGCTACGAACTTGGCCCGTTCAAGAAGGGGAACATCGGGATTCGAAGCAAGAGCGAGAACTCGAGCGTCGAAGTCGAGCCACGAGAGTTCTCGATTAAGGAATCGCTCAGGAGACGCCGCGAGTTGGGCGGGCGTGAGGTGCACCACCGGTCGCGACACGCCGAGCGACATGATCAGTCTTCCGGAATGCCGAGATCCCAGACGAGCGTGAGATTCTCTCGCTCGGCATCACGAGCGACGCGTTCTTTATTGCGACGGAACTGCGGATCGTGCGGGGGAAGAAGCAGCAGGCGGGCCATCACGCGGTTACGGAACTCGTCGACCAGACCGCGAACTTCAGAATCACCTTGGACGTCCCAGTGGGGAGCGACCGGGCCGAGGTAGATCACTCGGACATGCCCACGAGGCGGCTGATCGGTTTCGATTTCGGTCATCGACATGGCTGGCACGGCACTTTCGTCATCTGGGGCCAAGGGCGACCCCGCAAGGTGCGACAGCCTAGCGGCGACCCGCCAAGAGCCCCCAATGACT
>JBIIGP010000266.1:0-2886 GCA_044236415.1 Acidimicrobiales bacterium
GTTGTCGCTGCTGGTGGCCTGTTCGACGGTCGCGGTCTCGCAGCTGCGCTCAGCCTTGGCGCTGAAGGCGTTTGGATGGGAACGCGTTTCATTGCGACACCCGAAGCATGGGGAACGCCCGGGTACAAAGAGAAACTTCTTTCGATGGCCGAGGACGACACGGTCGTATCAAAGGGTTTCACCGGAAAGACCTGCCGCGTCGCCCGCAACGACTACACGCAGTACTGGGAAGAACACGCGAGTGAAATCGAGCCCTTCCCCGCACAGTTCATTCGTTCCATCAACGATGGTGCCAATCATCTTGGCGCAGGGCCCAATACCGAGGTCGACCCCTCGCGTGAGTTCTGGCCTGCTGGTCAGGGTGTTGGCGCAATCAATGAACTCGTACCCGCAGGCGATCTCGTGCGTTCGATTGTGGCCGAAGCTGAAGCCGTCATCGACCGCATGAGCGCACTGCGCTGAAACTCACGACACCCAGGTCTTGAGCTTCTCGATTGTCGCGGTGGGGTTTCCACCGACCGGAATGATGTTGAGCACGCTCACACCTGCTGCGGCGTAGGCCTCGATGCGCTCACGTACGAATCCTTCAGGACCACAAAGGTTTGTGAGTTTCAAGAACTCTGACGGAACGAGTGCAGCTGCTTCATCCTTCTTACCCTCGAGGTAGAGGTCCTGGATCTTGGTGGCTTCTTCTTCGTATCCGTAACGACACATGAGATCGTTATAGAAGTTCCGACCCTTGGCTCCCATGCCCCCGACATAAAGCGCGACCATCGGGCGCGCCATTTCTGCAACCTCGGACATGTCGTCACCAATCGCGACAAGGCCGCCAGCAGAAATCTCAAGAGGTCCTAGATTTGGATCGCGCTTCGCGGTTCCGGCGGCAAGGTCAGCACCCCAAACGTCTTGGGCACGTTCAGGCATGTAGAAGATCGGCAACCATCCGTCTGCGATCTCGGCCGTCATCTCAACGTTCTTCGGACCAAGCGATGCAATCCACACGGGAATGTCTTCACGAATTGGCTTGGCAATCATCTTGAGTGGCTTACCGAGACCAGTTCCCTGATCGGCAGGCAGTGGCAACGTGTAGTACTTGCCGTTGTAGGTAACGCGTTCGCGCTTCCACACGAGGCGGCAGATATCGATGACCTCGCGAGTGCGACCAAGTGGTGCGTCGTACTTCACGCCGTGGAAACCTTCGATGACCTGCGGGCCCGAAGCCCCGAGACCAAGAATGAATCGGCCTCCGGTCAGTGTGTCCATGCTGGCAGCGGTCATCGCCATAAGTGTTGGCGTGCGCGTATAGATCGGAAGAATTCCCGCGCCGATCGTGATCGATTCGGTCTTGGCGGCCAGATAGCCCATGAACGTCGGAGCATCGAAGCCATAGGCCTCAGCAACCCATGCGATGTCGAGTCCGGCCTTTTCGAACTCGGCAACCTTTGCGGCGGACTCAGCAAAGCCACCCGCGTAGTCGATCTGCATACCGAACTTCATGGTGACGCCCCTTTAGTGCCGCGATGCGACGTTGGAATGTGATCAGTGCGAAGCAGGACCAGTTGCAAGATTGGCAAGGGCCTCAGCACGAGCGACTTCACGAGCCGCAGCTCGTTCAATCTCGAGCGCTTCTTGGTCACGAACGGATTGCTCAGCGAGCCACACCTTGCGATCGATGATCTGCGCGCCATCGACATTGGCGATTTCCACGCCGTTATCGAATGCGACGTGATAACGGATCCAGGTAACGCCCGAAACGAACCACACCTTGCCGAAGGTGCCCACCGGAACGCCGGGCAGGTCGACGGCAGCGGCGATCTTCTGTCGACGGCGGAACATCTTTTCGGTGCTGATCTTCGGGGCCATGAAGGCCACGCTACCGAACTGCCGGCCCCTACGACGACTGCCGGGCTTCGCCCACCCTTAATGAAGTAGCTCCCGAGCCAATGAGGTCCCTCACCAGTCGCTCTGAGTACGATTCTGCGGTTCGAACAACACAGTCCGCGCAGACGCCGCGGAGAGGATGGACTCAATGACTGACATCGGTTTCGACGGCCAGGTAGCGATCATCACTGGCGCCGGCGGTGGCCTTGGCCGCCAGCATGCACTTGAACTCGCTCGGCGCGGTGCCCGCATTGTTGTCAACGATCTCGGCGGCTCGGTCAGCGGCGACGGCGGTGGGGTTGGCCCGGCACAGTCGGTCGTGCAGGAAATCCTCGACCTCGGCGGCGAAGCTGTCGCCGATGCCAACTCGGTCGCAACACCCGACGGCGGCAAGGCCATCGTCAAGACTGCAGTCGACGCGTTCGGAACCGTCGACATCGTTGTGAACAACGCAGGCATCCTGCGCGATAAGTCCTTTCACAATCTTGATCAGCAGATGATCGAGTCAGTCATCCAGGTGCATCTACTCGGCGCGTTCTATGTCACGCAGCCGGCCTACCAAATCATGCGCGAAAAGGGCTACGGCCGAATCGTGTCGACCTCATCGAACTCAGGCATTCTCGGCAACTTCGGTCAGGCCAATTACGGCGCCGCCAAGATGGGTCTCGTTGGCCTCACCCGCGTCCTCGCCATCGAAGGTCGCAAGTTCAATGTGAAGGCCAATGCTGTTGCTCCAGTCGCTGCAACCCGCATGACCGAGGGATTGTTCGACGGCCTCATGGACGCAATGGACCCAGCACTTGTGAGCCCACTGGTCGCCTATCTCTCGTCATCGGCTTGCGACGTAAGCGGCGAGGTCTACTCCGCCGCCGGCGGCGTCATCTCCCGCTTCTTTATCGGCCTCACCCCGGGATATTTCAACCCGAACCTCACGGCCGAAGACATCGCTGCAAACTGGGACACCATCCGCAACGAAGACGGTTACATCGTTCCCGATGACAACAA
>JBIIGP010000303.1:0-2884 GCA_044236415.1 Acidimicrobiales bacterium
CGACTAGATTCAGCACATCTCGTTCTTGCGCTGTTCGGGATCAGGGTGGAGACCCACACGCTATGGAACGTTCTGATTCGGCTTCCTCTATTCCTGAAGAGAGCAACGCGACCTCGAACGACGAGCTCTCCACCCGAGAGAAGATCAACACCAAGCCGCTTTCTCGCCGAAGTGTGATTACTGGTTTGGCGGGTGTTGGCGGATTATTTGTCGCTCGCACATTTCTTCCGGGCAACCTCAACATCATTCAAAGCGTTGCTGCCGCAACCGCTGCAGGTGATGAACCTGCCGGCAATATCACCGCCACATTCGAGTTTGTCAATGGCGACATCACGATCGATGGTCTCACCTCACTCCCCGCGGGCACCTCGGTTGGCATCACAATTACCGCCTATTTAAACGGCGTTTTGATGCCTCCAGGCGGTTCGTCGGCAACGCGTGTTGTCACCGCCACAACGACTGCCGACGGTTCGTTCACCACCACTGCAACGTTCAGCGGCGCAACGAACAACAACGCCAACCAATACACACTCGAACTTGAAACTGCTCCTGACGCGCAGGGCTACTACCTCATTGGCGCAATCGTTACGCCAACTCCGCCGCAAGGTTTGCCAGGCGCAACTGGCCCAACCGGCTCCTGGGGTGTGACTGGTCCTTTCGGTCCGACCGGAGCGATGGGCTTTGGTCCAACTGGTCCCCAAGGTCCGATCGGCCCTGTTGGTCCCACTGGTCCCGAGGGAATTTCCGTCGGCCCTACCGGCGCACAAGGAAACATGGGCCCTACTGGTCCGCAAGGTTTCGACGGCCCAACCGGTGCACAAGGCGCCACGGGCGAGACCGGCCCAGATGGACCGACGGGCCCGACCGGGCCGATGGGTCAGACCGGACCCATCGGAGAGCCCGGCATCATGGGACCCACGGGCGACCCGGGTTTCCCCGGCGATACAGGCCCAACTGGTCCCGAAGGCCCAACCGGCGCTTTCGCTCCAGCCGGCTTCGCATCACTCGGTTCGTTCTCGGCGCTGCGCTCATCGAACCACTCTCCATCGGTTGTTGTCTTCAACTATGTGCCCGGTGCTGCTCCCGGACCGGTTGGCGAAGATGGCCCCACCGGCCCAACCGGCCCGCCTGGAATCACTGGTTCTCCCGGCCCGACCGGCGCTATGGGCGTTGGTCCGACTGGTCTCGCCGGACTCGAGGGCCCGCAAGGACCAACCGGCCCGTCGAGTTTCCTCGGCATCACCGGCCCCACGGGCTTGGCCGGCGAAATGGGCCCAACTGGTCCTCAAGGAAACCCCGGGCCGACCGGCGCATGGGGCCCCACTGGCCCCACCGGCCCTGAAGGACCCACCGGACCAATGGGCGAGGTCGGTCCGACCGGTCCTGAAGGATCCACCGGTCCCTTAGGTGAAGAAGGTCTCCCCGGCGACTTTGGTCCCACTGGCCCCACCGGCCCTGAAGGACCCACCGGTCCATCATTCACTCCCACATCATTCTCGATCGTTCCCGATCCCAACTCTCGTTATCTCCAACCTGGTGCTGATGGTTCAACCGGACCCACAGGCGCAAATGGCCCGACCGGTAGTCCCGGTGCCACTGGCCCGACCGGCGCCATGGGCGTTACTGGTCCGACCGGTGCCATGGGCCCCGCCGGCCCAACTGGCCCCACCGGCTTTGCAGGTGGGACCGGCATCGTTGGACCGAACGGCGAAGATGGTCCCACCGGACCGCAAGGCCCAATCGGCGACACCGGCGACACCGGACCATGGGGCCCGACCGGCCCGACCGGCCCGACCGGCCCAGTTGGTGAAACCGGCTTCGATGGTCCCACCGGACCGCAAGGCCCAATGGGCGACACTGGCATGATCGGCATGATCGGTGGCATCGGCGATACCGGACCCGAAGGCCCGACTGGCCCGACCGGCTTTGCTCCCAACTTCCTCGGTGGAACCGGTGGTGCTGGTGGAACCGGCGGCGTCGGTGGAAATGGTGGCAACGGAGGCAACGGCGGTGCTGGTGGCTTCGGCGGAAATGGTGGCAACGGTGGTGTTGGTGCCTTCGAAGCTGAACCACCCACACCAGGCGAACCTGTTCTGTTCCCCGAGTCGTACACGATTCCGCTCGAACTTGAAGGCGGGAGTACCGGACCAACTGGTCCCGACGACCCCTCCGCCCCGAAGTTCACGGGTTAAATCCGCAACACACGCAATGAATTGAGGGCCGATCACAATCGGCTCTCATTCAGCGCGGAAATTGGCGCGCACATTTGCGCGCGCATCGTGCGTTTCTTCCTCATCGGCTGATCCGAGCTCGTTGCGAACCCGCCACGAGTTCGTTGATCAGCCGCCCTATCCCCCGACTGAGGAGTCGCCCATGAACGAACCCGAACGACCCAGCACCATTGCCGAAGGCCTTCCCGCCTTCATCGCTCTTCCCGAACCGCCCAGCTTTGATGCGATCACCGTGCAACGAGTGATCGGCGCATTGTGCGGTTCCGCGGTTGGCGATGCGCTCGGTGCACCGTTCGAGTTCCTTCCGGCCGGTTCCTATCGAGCCCGTTTCCCCGAACCGATTCTTGGCGGCACTGGCGAAATGTGCGGCGGCGGAACATTCAATTGGCGCGTTGGTGAATTCACCGACGACACGCAAATGGCGCTCGCGCTTGCACAATCACTTCTTGCGAGTGGCGGATTCGATGCCGACGATGTGTGGGCACGATTCGTGGCCTGGCGTCGCAAAGCGAAGGACTGCGGGATTCTCACTGGCCGAGTGTTGTCACGACAAGACTGGCCCGGTGCCGCGTACGACGGACACGTTGCGCTCAATCGCAGCGCAGCAAACGGAGCACTGATGCGCGTTACGCCAATTGCGTTGGCATGGAGCG
>JBIIGP010000268.1:0-2874 GCA_044236415.1 Acidimicrobiales bacterium
AACCCGCAGACCGGTGCAACCATCCAGGTTCCCGCCACCAACGCCGCAAAGGTGTCGGCCGGAGCAAAGCTCAAGGCTTCCGCCAAGGCTGGCGCCTGAGTCACCCTGCAACACAATCTGTAGAGAGGGAGAGTGCGAGAGCACTCTCCCTCTTTCGTTTTGCCGCGTGCTCGTGATGGTTGTTCTTGGCGTCCGTTGTGGATGGGTTCTCCCGCTAGTTTCGGGGCATGGCAACGACACAACTTGCAGTTGGAGCGAAAGCGCCGGCGTTCACCCTCGCCGATCAGACCGACACCAAGATCAAGCTTTCTGGTTTCGCCGGAACCAAGGTGCTCGTGTACTTCTACCCAAAGGCCGACACACCCGGCTGCACCACTCAGAGTTGCGGTCTTCGTGACATCGCCAAGAAGATCGGCGACACCGTCATCATCGGCATCAGTCCGGATCTTCCGGCCAAGCTCGCCAAGTTCGACGACAAGTACGACCTTGGCTTCACGTTGCTCTCTGATCCAGAACATGTCGTGGCCGAGAAGTTCGGTGTGTGGGGCGAGAAGTCGATGTACGGCAAGAAGTACATGGGCATCGTGCGCTCTGCCTTCCTGATCGACGAGAAGGGCAAGATCGAGCAGGCCTGGTACAAAGTCAGCCCGAAAGACACACCCGCCAATCTTCTCAAGGCGCTGGGCAAGTGAGCTTCCCTGCACCGGCTGATGTGCTTCCGCATCGGCCCCCGTTCCTGCTTCTTGACGAAGTAACCGAACTTGAGATCGGTTCATCGGCAAAGGGCTTGTGGCGCATCACTGGCGAGGAATGGTTCTTCCCGGGGCATTTCCCCGGTCGGCCAACGCTGCCGGGCGTGCTCATGCTCGAAGCCATCGCACAACTCGGTGCCTACGCCGTGTTGAGTGATCCCGCTTTCGCCGGCAAGTTGCCTCTGTTCGGTGGCGTTGAGAAGTCACGATTTCGCCGTCAGGTTGTGCCTGGCGATGTGCTTGAACTCGAAGTCACGCTCGGTCGCATGTCGGCTCGTGCGGGCAAAGGTTCCGGCCGAGCTCATGTCGGTGGCGAAACCGCCGCCGAAACTGAACTCCTCTTCGTCTTCGCCGACGCCTGAGTTATGGTGAGTTATGGCCAAAGCACTGATCGACACGCCGATCGGTGCACTCACTGTTCTTGCCAACGATGTCGGTGTTTGTCGCGTGTGGTTTGGCGACCTCGACGACAATGTCAGTGGAACTGCAGTTGCTGACGCGCATCTCGAAACGGCGCTCACCCAATTACGTGAGTACTTCGATGGTGAGCGCGCGTCATTCGATGTGGCGATTGATCGCAGCGGACGCGCTGGTTTTCGTGGAGAGGTTTTGGACGCGCTCGAAACTGTGTCGTTCGGGCAAACGATTACCTACGGAGACTTAGCGGCGCGTGCTGGTCGGCCGAAGGCTGCGCGCGCTGTCGGCAGTGCCATGGCCACGAACCCAATCGCCATCATCGTGCCGTGTCACCGAGTGCTGCCGACTGGCGGCGGCGTCGGACAGTTCGGCGGGGGAGTACCCGCCAAAGAGTGGTTGTTGCGTCGAGAGGGCAGTCTCGACTGAAAAGGCTCAGGCCGGCGGTGGGCCGATCACGATGCAGCCGTTGTGGCCACCGAAACCGAAGCTGTTTGAAAGCACCGGTGCGGGAGTCCACTCACGAGCCTCGCCGACAACGATGTCGATAGGTGCCATTTCGGGATCGACGTTCTCATAGCCGGCAGTGGGCGGGATTGCGCCCTTCTGCATGCCAAGCACAATGCCGACTGCTTCAAGCGAACCAGCACCACCAAGAGCGTGGCCAGTGACGCCCTTAAATGAGGTCACCGCTGGCGGTGTGTCGCCAAAGACCTCGGCGATGGCGGCAGCTTCGGCAGCATCGTTGAGGGGTGTTGAGGTTCCGTGTGCATTGACGTAGGTGACATCGGATGGCACGAGACCCGCGTCGGCGATGGCAGTGCGCATGCAATTGATTGCGCCAACACCGCCGGGCGACGGAGCCGTGATGTGGTGCGCATCGGCGTTTGAAGCGGCACCCATCAACTCAGCGAGGATCGTCGCACCGCGGGCCTTGGCCGATTCCATTTCCTCAAGCACGAGGACACCGGAACCTTCGGCGAGCACGAACCCGTTGCGGTCACGGTCAAAGGGGCGAGACATGTTGTCTGACGACATTGCGGTCATGTTGGTGAAGCCAGCAATGCAGGTTGGAGTCATGACGGCTTCGGAAGAGCCGGTAACCATGGCATCGCATAGACCCGACACAATGAGCCGGTACGCGTTGCCAACTGACTGTGTGCCAGCAGCACAGGCGGTGCAAGTGTTCTCGCACGGGCCCTGCCATCCGTACTTCATGGAGATCGCAGCTGAAGCCGCATTGGCCATGAGCATTGGGACCATAAACGGGCTGACGCGTCGGGCGCCTTTGTGCTCGTTGACGAGCACCTGTTCTTCGAGAGTGGTGAGCCCGCCGATGCCGGTGCCGATCCAGACACCCTTGCGGGTGGGATCGCCTCCGACATCGCCGGACATCGTCAGTGCTTCGTCGGCTGCCGCCAACGCGAACTGAGCGAAGCGGTCGGTGCGACGCGCTTCTTTCGGGTTGGCAAAATACGGCTCGGGATCGAAGTTCTCGATGCGACGCAGCCCTTCGGGCGCGGCCGAAATCAGTCCGTTCCAGAATGCTTCGGTGCCAATGCCGCATGGGCTGACGACACCTACGCCTGTAATCGCTACCCGACGCTTCGTGCTCACCGCTTCGACATCACCAGTTCGTAGGCTTCGCCAACGGTCGTGATGTTCTCAAGCTCAGATTCGTCGACAGAAACGTCGAACTCTTCTTCAA
>JBIIGP010000044.1:0-11104 GCA_044236415.1 Acidimicrobiales bacterium
GGACAACCCTGCGAGCGACCTTCTTGTGCTCGACAGCGGCGCTCTTGTGCCACTGCGTTTCCTCGAAGGCCGTGACGATGAAGATCGATTGGTCGTCGAAGTCCCTGACGGTTTGTTCGAACTTCTCGACGAGGACTAGCGACGATGCGCATCGACGTCTTCACGATCTTCCCCGACATGGTGTCGGGGTTCGCGGGACAAAGCCTTCTCGGTCGTGCCTCGGCCAAGGGTTTGCTCGATGTGCGCGTTCATGATCTGCGCGAGCACACCACCGATGTGCATCGCACCGTGGATGATTCGCCGTTTGGCGGGGGAGCAGGGATGGTTCTGCGCCCCGAACCGATTTATGCCTCGGTCGAAGCTGCTGATCCGCCTCGGCCGCTCTTTCTGCTGGGGCCCGGTGGCCGCCGCCTCGATCAGGCGATGGCCCAGGAACTCGCCGAGTCCGGTGGATTCTCGATGCTCTGTGGCCGCTACGAGGGCGTTGACGATCGAGTCCGCACTGATCTGTGCGACGGCGAACTCTCGATCGGCGACTACGTCCTCGGTGGCGGTGAGGTCGCCGCAATGGTCGTTCTAGAGGCTGTAGGGCGTCTTGTGCCGGGCGTGATGGGTAATTCCGCCTCGGCGGGCGATGAGTCCTTCAGCGACGGCCTGCTGGAGTATCCGCAGTTCACCAAGCCCGCTGAGTTTCGGGGGATGGTCGTGCCTGAGGTCCTGAGGTCAGGGGATCACGGCAGAATCGCCCGTTGGCGCCGAGCCCGGGCCCTGCGGCGGACACTTTCTTCAAGGCCTGACCTGATCGAGGCCCGAGGTGGGCTGTCTGCGGCCGATGAGGCCCTCCTGGCCGACCCCGATCTCACCGATTGAGCGAAGGCCTTTTGGCGCTTTGCCGTTGGGCGACCGGTCCGCCTACGATGACGACTCCCTCGGGCAACCGCTCCCGGTCCCGATTTCGTTTCTTGCCCCGCCTCACAGCGGGCATTGCAGCCAGGACATTCCAATGAACGCCATCGATCTGATCGACGCCCAGAGCCTCCGTGACGACGTGCCCGAGTTCGCCCCCGGCGACACGCTCAAGGTGCATGTCCGAGTTGTTGAAGGCAATCGCGAGCGCGTCCAGCTGTTTCAGGGCGCTGTCATCCGTCGTCAAGGTGGCGGACTTCAGGAAACCTTCACTGTCCGCAAGGTCAGCTTCGGCGTCGGCGTCGAGCGAACCTTCCCGGTTCATTCCCCGATCGTTTCCAAGATCGAAGTTGTGACCCGTGGCGATGTGCGTCGAGCCAAGCTCTATTACCTCCGCGATCGTGTTGGTAAGGCCGCCAAGATCAAGGAAAAGCGCGACTGATCGTCGCGTTCTCGCCGGCGATTGTCGGCCCAAACTTTCTTGCCGCTACTCGTCCGTTACGGTTGCGGCAAAGCAAAGTCGCTGTTGAGCGGAGCTGCGTGTGAGTTCTGAGGATCTCGAAGAATACGAGTCCGACGTCGAGTTGCAGCTTTATCGCGAATACAAAGATGTCTGTCCCATGTTCCGGTTCGTTGTCGAAACCGAACGACGTTTCTATTTGGCCAACGAGGTCAACCAAAGCGTTGTGAACGAAAACGGGCGCACACGCGTTGAAATTGAACTTCGCGATGCATGGGTCTGGGACATGTACCGACAGAACCGTTTCGTCTCTCACGTCCGAGTTGTCACATTCAAAGACGTCAATATTGAAGAGTTGCCTCGCGAAGAGATGCGACTCCCGTGATGGCACATCTCGGTTGACTGCCGGTCGTCGGGCTCTTGGGTCCTACGGCGAAAACTTGGCGGCAAGGTGGTACGAGGAACACGGCTACGTGGTTGTCGACCGTAATTGGCGTTGTCGTGATGGCGAGATTGACCTCGTTCTAACTCGCGCTCGATTGCTCGTGTTCTGTGAAGTGAAGACGCGTTCAAGCGATGCCTATGGTTCTCCGGCGGCAGCGGTCACTCCAGCAAAACAGGCGCGGTTGCGAAAGTTGGGAATGCGGTGGATCGATGCGCAGCAGATGCGACCCGGCACTATCCGCTTTGATGTCGCGTGTGTGATCGGTCGTGAAGTGCGCGTTATCGAATCGGCGTTCTAGTTGCGCGTGTTGTGGGCAAAGCGGTCGACTACGACCGCAGCATTTTGATGATTGCCGAATACAACGCGTCGACACACTCGTCTGGCGAGAATTCGTCGAGAAGCATGCCGATGGGCCAGTGATTAAGCATCGAATTCAGGACGGACACAAGCGAGGGATCAGCAGATGCGAGTTCTGGTGCAAGCCAGATGGTGATCTGCTGGCGCAAATGCTCAACTCGCAGCGCAACGATGGTCCTTTGGAGGTCCGACGGCTTGTCATCGGATTCGACCCACTGCGCAAGCTTTCTGGCAATCTGTGTGATCTCGACTCGCAACTTGAGTAACTCGCGAAGACGAACCTCGGTTGGCCCCTTGGGTGGAAAGAGTGAGATGCAGTGAGCGACTTTCGGAAAGACCTCGACTGCGGCCGCGGTGTACATGGCTTCGCGATCGGGGAAGTATCGGAAGACAGTGCGTTCGGAAACTCCAGCGCGTTCGGCAACCTGAGCGACTGTCGGGTGGTTTCCCTCGTTCACGAGATCAAAGAGCGCCTCGACGACCGCGGTTCGGCCTCGTTCGGTGCGCATGCGGCGCCCGTCGCTGAGTGCTTCGGCAGCCTCGGCATTGCGCTCGGCGATGACGGCGAGGAAACGATCGAGAGTTGGGTTGGGCCGCTGCTCCATTGACTCGACGATAGTTGCCAAAGGTGTCGGTTCGGTGGCCTTGGTCCTATCGTGGGGCTATGGCTACAAAATCAGATCTCGAATTCTTTTTCGATCCCATTTGTCCGTTTGCTTGGGTGACAAGTCGTTGGGTTGTCGAGGTCAGCGAACTGCGCGGTGTCGCGATCGAATGGAAGTTCATCGCGTTGGCAATTGTCAATGAAGAGACCGACTACTCAAAGTTTCCTCCGGCCTATCCCGAACTTCACGGGCTTGGTCGTCGTCTCCTTCGTGTCGCTGCAGCGGCTCGCGCTGCAGGAGGAAATGAAGCAGTTGGCGCGTTCTACACCGCTGCTGGTGAACGGATGCATCACGATGGCGTCTCGGTTGCGGTCTTCGGCGGCGAACCAATCCCTGAACACCTTGTGGCCGAGGTGGTCGCTGCTGCAGGTCTTGATGCTTCCCTTGCCGCTGCGGCCGACGACGAGTCATGGGATGCACTTCTCCGCGAAGAAACCGATCAATCGCTCGGTCGCACGGGTCGTGATGTCGGCACGCCGATTCTCACATTTGCTCCCGGAACAGACCGAGAAGCTTCGTTATTCGGCCCCGTCATCTCTTCGATCCCTCGTGGCGATGCAGCGCTTGAACTTTGGGACGCTGTGCAAACTCTTGCTCGTACCCCAGGTTTCGCCGAACTCAAGCGCTCCATGCGCGATCCGCTCTCGTTCGATTGAACTCAAATGACAGACAAAATCACACCCGTCGTTCTTTGGCGTCCGCATTGTCCGTTTTGCCGAATCCTTTTTTCGGGGATTGAGCGTCATGACCTTGAAGTCGAAACCCGCAATATTTGGGAAGACGACGAAGCGCGCGAACTTCTCAATCGTCGTATTGGCTCCGAAACCGTTCCCAGTGTGTTGGTTGGCGACGAGATTCTCGTGAATCCGTCGATTACGGAGTTGATGGCCGTTTTGCGAGAAGCCAATAAGTGACGGGAGTTAGGGGACGTCAGGGTTCGAGAACGACCTTGATGGCTCCTGCCGAACGATCGGCAGCAACACCAAACGCCTCTACCGCTGCGTCGAGCGGGAAGCGATGAGTGATGATGATCTCGGGAAGCTCTGGACGCTGGGCGAGAATCGTCGCGGCAACATCGATGTCGCGGGATGGTCCCACGCGGCCGTACATCACGGCAGGAACGATCGTGAGTTCCTTCATGCCGATCGCCAAACCTGGCATCTCGACCGAACCATCCCAGTAACTCCCAAGGAGCACGATTGTTCCGCCAGGGCGGCAGCGATCCGCAGCTTCGGCCAGCGCCGATGATGTACCGGCGGCTTCGATCACAACGTCGTAGCCGTGGCCATCGACCGATCCCGCTCCGAGGAGCGTTGCAGCTTCGATCTGGCGCTCGTGGCGGGCGGAGAGGTCGACCTTTGCACCCGTTTGCTGCGCGACGACAAGAGCGGTTTGGCCGATTGTTCCTCCGCCGATGACAGCGACTCGGTCGGTGCCGCGAATGTTTCCACGGCGAATTCCATGGACGGCAACTGCAAGTGGTTCGACCAAACAGCCATTTGATGCAGCGACCCCGGCGGGGAGTCGGGCGATTGATGTTGCGGGCACGATGACCTTCTCGGCCATGCCGCCGTCGCGGCCTACGCCAAAGGCCATAGATGGACCGCGCACGCAGAGTTGCGTGTTGCCATCGATACACGCTTCGCACTTAAAACATGGATCGATCGGTTCGACCGCAACGGGTGTGCCATCGGCGAGAGTTCCTGCGAACTCGTGGCCAAATGTTGCCGGAAGGCCGAACGTCAAGAGGTGAAGGTCGGAGCCACAAATGCCGGCGGATGCGACGGTGACGACGATGCCGTCACCCGAAGGTTCGGGGAGGTCGACAACAGTGGGCTTGCCTTCTGGACAACGGACAGCGCGCATGGAGTTCCCTTGTTTGGGTGGGTTAGCGGTCGGGTGAGAGATCGAGCAGTAATTGATACAGCGGATCGGTGCGATCCCGCTGACCTACTGCTGAGTCAGGCGGTATTGGCCATTCGGAACCGGCTCCGGGCGCTGTCACCCATTCGGTCGTTGCGATGCGGCGAGCAATTCGCCACGGTCCTTCGTCTCGACGTTCAAGTCGGTCGAGATAGCGAAAGCCGACGGTGAGGTTGCGGCGAGGATCGGAGTCGGTGGATCGGTGATAGGCGATTCCGTAGGTTTCCGCAACGGCAGCAGAACCATTCACGGTTGCAAGATGGTTGGCGACGAGATGCATGGTGGAGTCGTAACGCTGCAGAAGTGTGAATGCCCAGTCAATGAATTCGGCGATCGTGCCGTTGAACGAACCATGGGTATCGGTGGCGTCAGCATGAAAGCAGCTGGCGACAAGGTCGCGGTCGAGGCGATCAATGCCTCTGCAGTAGGTCAAGACCACGTCGCTAATTGCCTGTCGGTCGGCAAGAGTCGCGGGAGTAGGGGTTCCGGGTCCGGTGTGTTCAGGGCTCACTCCCGTGGAGGTTAGGTGTCTGCCATCATCATGTGTGACCTCTGGGTGTCCCGGCGGTCGTCGACCCGCACCCATGGGTCTGCGCAGGAGACATCCGTGACCACCTCAGTCGAACCTGACATCTCTCGATGGCGAACCCTCGCATGTCGTGTTGAGGATGTCGTCGTTGCGTTGCGAGGTCGGATGTCTTGGGGCGCGTGGATGGCCATCGTTCTTGGACTCGTGACAGTGGTTTCGCGCTCGCCAGGTTTGCTCTACAACGGAATGTTCGATCGAGACGAGTCCTATCTGGCAGTAACCGGTGACGTGCTCCGACAGGGTGGAACGCTCTACATCGATGTGATTGATCGGAAACCCCCGATAGTCCCGGTTTTGTATTCCATGATTCGAGATGTGAGCGTCGACATGCGCGCTATCCGATTCGTCGTTGCATTGCTCATCTTCCTCAATGGCGTGGTCGTGGCGGAGATTGTTCGACGTCTTGCAGGTTCGCGTCGCGCTGCTTTGTTCGCTGGAGTCCTCTCAATTGTCGGAACAGCGCTCTTTCTTCCTGCTGATGCGCAAGCTGCAAACTTTGAACTTTGGGGATTGCTTCCGGCTTCGGCGGCAATCCTGTGCGTTGTCGTCGCACGCGCCACCGACCGTTCACCGCTGTTGTGGTTTGCATTAGCTGGCGTTGCTGTCATTGTTGCCGCCAATTGCAAGCAGCCGTACATCGTGGTCGCCATACCGGTTTTGCTCGAGGCGCTCCGCCGAGTTGAAGGAAAATGGCGCGCGGTTGCGGCCACGGCGGTCGGAGCAGTTGTCGGTGCGATTCCGCTTTTCGTTTTCTTTGATGGCGCACAGATGATCCGGTGGGTGTGGTCGGATAACAGCGACTATCTCAACGGAGGCATCTCAACGGGAAGAGCCGCTGCAATTGGGGCCGCTCTGACCGCTGTGTTCGTGCTACTTCACCTGCCACTTTTCTATGGACTTTGGGCAGTGGTTCGTCGGCAGGTGCGCGCGGATATCACGATGCTGGTGTGGCTTGGCGCCTCGCTGCTGGTGATTCCAATCGGTCTTCGGTTCTTTGGTCACTACTTCCAGCAGTTGGTGCCGCCGCTTGCGGTGCTCACTGGCTGTGCGCTTGTTTCGGCCAGTCGACGTGTTTGGCAAGTGATGATGTCGCTGACCGTCGCGCTCCTTGTGGTGATGTTGACGCTGGCATTTGTCTACCGTCCTGATCTGACGAACTACACCGACTTGGGTCGCTATGTGCAAAGCACGACATCTCCCGACGAACGAATCCTCGTTTGGGGGGCCTTGCCCGATGTGTACGTAGCGTCACAACGACTTCCCTCGGGCGTCTTCTTGCACGGTGGTTACCTCACGGGCAACTGGGCGAGTCGTGCTCAGCCGCTCCCCGAGAGCGTGATTGCAGCGGAGCCATTCCGGTCGCGGTGGGACATGTTCTTTGAAAATGTCGAGGAGCATCCACCTGTAGTGGTGATCAATGCTGCGCGTCCCGATACCGATTGGGCGATGTACGGACCTGAGTCATTCCCGATCGGAACTTGGCTCGACCGTTGTTACAACATCGACCGTGTCGTTGATGGGTTGGCTATCTGGCGTCGTGACGTTGCCGCGTGCCCGATGTAACCAATGAGGTTGCTACGCCGTAGCGAGCACCCCTCCATCAACAACGATCGACTGACCAGTGATGAAAGATGCCTTGTCGCTGAGCAAGAATGCGGCCGGTTCGCCAATTTCGCTCGGTTGCCCAATTCGTTTGAGCACCGAGCTTTCTTCGAATCGTTGACGCATTCCAGGGATATCGAGGGTGATGCCCAGCATCGGAGTCTCGATGAAGCCGGGGCAGATCGCGTTTACTCGGATGCCTTCGGGCCCAAGCTTGTCGGCCATTGAACGGACTGCTCCAAGCATCCCTGCTTTCGACGCGCAATAGGCGGGAATTGCTGCATTGCCGATCCAACCTTCGATCGAAGCGATGCCTACAACAGCAGCTCCGTCAGCGGCGGCAAGGTCAGTGTGCATTGCTTGAACCAGCATCGGGAATGCGCGCAGGTTTACGTTTAGGACGAAGTCCCAACCGGCATCGTCAAGGTCGCCGACTGATTGGCTTCGTACAGTTCCTGCAGCATGAACAAGCCCGCCAAGAGGGCCAACCGCAGATCGGCTTGCGTCGACGGCACGAGCAAGTTCAGCAGTTTTTGTGACATCGATACCGAGTCCAAACGTCGCGACGTTGTAGTTATTGGCGATCTCTTGAGCGGCAGCAAGAACGCCCTCAGTGTTGAGATCCCAGACGGCAACGGCGCGTCCTTGTGCGGCGACCGCCTCGGCACACGCTCGTCCAATCCCAGATGCACCGCCTGTGACAATGACTGCAGATGTTGGGGCCATGGTGTTCCTTTGTTGTAGTCAGCGATTGTTTGCGAGTCGGTCGAGGTCGATCAGCATCGAGTCGGTGAGCTCGATTTCGCTTTCGATTCGGCGGACCGCCCATGACGCGACAAGCGCTGGGTAGGCCCAGTCGGGTTGCGCGTCAGCCTGTTCTCGTGATTCTTTTGCGGCGGCGAGTTCTGCATGGAGTCGGGCGCGGTGCTCTGCAATTTGTTCGCGAAGTCGGTCTGGTTCTGCGAGGTGACCGAGCCAGATTCGGAGAAGAACTCCGTGTTTGAGAACTGGAGCTTCAGCGTCGACGGTTGCTTGCCAACTTCGAAGTGCCTCAGTCCCAATCGGAGTGATCGCGTAGACGGTCTTGTCTCGAACTTCATCTCGAGCAACAGTTCGGCTGCTTACGAGGCCAAGATCTTCCAGACGACGAAGCTCGGTGTAGATCTGGCTTGTTGCAGGACTCCAATAGAAGAAGTGGAGGATGGCGTCAGACCAATTCTTGATGTCGTATCCGGTGAGCTCGCGCCCAAAACTGAGAATTCCGAGAACCGCCCATGCGGTTGCAGGGATTTTTGGCAACGCGATATCGGCTGCTTGTAGATCTGCATTCCCCCCGGACATGGCTCCGGTTCTAGCACGGCCGCGATGTGAAGGACCCTTGCTTGAGGTTTAGGAACCAGGTGTTGGTGGCCACGGCGCGATTGTCGGCCAAGGCGAAGCGGCTTCAATTTGCGCAGAAAGTTGAAGAAGGATTTCTTCCGAGCAATGGCGACCAACGATTTGAACGCCGATGGGGAGACCATTCGGGTCGAACCCAGCGGGAATGGACGCGGCGGGTTGTCCGGTCACATTGAAGACCGCTGTGAGTTCAGCGAAGCGGCCCGCATGAGCAAAGACAGAATCAATGTCGGAAGTGTTGATGACTCCGAGTTCGGGTACGAGCACAGGCAACGTTGAAGTCAGCCACACATCGTGAGTGTCGTAGAAGCGCGCAATGTCTCGGCTGACAATTTCGATTTGCTGAAGAGCCTCGATGATGCGAAGCGGATCGATGGCGAGCATCCGATCGTGGAGGAAACGGGTAAAGGGCTCGATGTCGTCATCGCGAAGTTCACGGCCTAGTTCAGCGAGACGATCCTCGACGACCTTTGCGCCGGATGCGCCCATGACCATAGCGAGGGAGTTCGCGGGCATCGCGACATCCCAGCGTGGTGCAGCTTCTTCAACTTGGTGGCCGAGAGACTCGAGCAACACTGCAGTGCGTTCGATTGCTTCCACTGCTGCGGGATGCATGTCTTTGCCCGCCGGCGAGACGGTACTGAAGCCGATACGAAGTTTGGGAGTGTCTTGGTCAAGGGCGGCAAGAAACGAACCGGCCATAGGCGCTGGAGGCGCGGGGTAAGGGTCTCCGGCAAGCGGGCCGGAAATTGCATCGAGAATCGCAGCACTGTCGCGAACAGTGCGCGTCACGGCGTGGCCGATTCCCATTGGGTAAGAGAACGCTGCGGCGGCGGGCCAGGTTGGCGTGCGGCCTCGTGTGGGCTTCAGCCCGTACAAGCCACATTCCGAGGCGGGGATTCGGATGGAACCGCCGCCGTCGTTTGCGTGTCCTGCAGTGACCATGCCGCCAATGACGGCTGCGGCCGAACCGCCCGATGAGCCACCAGTGGAATGGGTCAGTCGCCACGGGTTGTGCGCCGGGCCGAAGAGAAGTGATTCGGTGATCGGAGCCTTTCCCATCTCGGGGGTGTTGGTGTTGCCGAGGATCAGAAGTCCCGCCGCTTTGAAGCGTTTCGTGAGTTCGCAGTCGTTCGTGGCGATCACATCAGCGAAAAGACGACTGCCCTTTGTAGACGGCAATCCGGCAACATCGCAGTTGAGGTCTTTGACGAGAAATGGAACGCCAGCGATGGGGGAGTCTGAGGTGACCTTGGATGCTTCAGCTCGCGCTTGTTCATAACGCTTCGCTACAACAGCGTTGAGAGATGGGTTACGAGATTCGATGCGGGCGATCGAAGCATCGACAAGTTCAAGACTGCTCACTTCGCCTGCAGCAACGAGTGCAGCCAGACCGATGGTGTCGTTCTCGTCGAGAAGGCGTTCAGTGTCAGACATGGTTACTCCAAGAAGTCGGCGTATCGAGTGAGATAAGGCTGCACTCGCTCGGTGAGTTCGTCACGGTCGAGTCCCCATTCTTCTAGGGAGTAGGAGTGAGACCCGAATCGGTCCTTTTTATGTTCTGCACTATGGGCACGCATCGCTTGCTCGGCTTGAGGAGTGAACGTCTCACCGAGTTGCTCATAAAGGGCACCGATCGTGGAAATCGGATCAGCCACGAGGTCTGAATAGGCAAGGTCAACAAAAGCATCAGCGCGTCCTGCGGCGATTTGAGAATCCCGGAACGCGTTTTGGTTGTCGAGGAGTGTGCCGATGATTTCGGGCCATGTCTCACGGATATACGCCGTCCAGTCGGCGTCAGTGAATGTGCCAGCGAGAACGCGAACGAGATTGCAGGCAGATGCGATGACATTGACTGGATCACGGTGAGTCAAGACGAAACGCGCATCCGGATAGACCTCTGCCAACGCGAATGGATCAATGAGATGCACAGGTGATTTCAATTGCCATTGGCCAGGGCATTCCGACTGGAGAACTTGAAGAACCGCCTTGTGCCACTCGTAGGCCTGTGTGTGGTCATTTGCGCACACCCAGTCCATATAGGAAGGAAGGTTGAACGTGGTCGACAAATGCAGGCTGGAAAAATGCTGGCCGAGAACCGTTGCGCATTCGAGTGGCATGTTGGGCGGATCGTGATGGATCGCCTTGAACTCAGGATTGATCATGCTGAGCATGTCGGGAGCTTCCATGGCCGCAACAAAGCGAGGATCGGACCTGTATGAATCGGTCCTAGGTGGTGGAACTGATTCGTTGATTTCCCAACCGAGCAACGAACGATTGCCGGGGTCGACGGAAAGTAAGTGGCTCAGCGCAGTGGTGCCTGTGCGAGGCAAGCCAATGAGGAAGATCGGGGACTCGACCTGCGTCGAAGCCAAATCAGGGTGGGTGCGGTGCCACTCGACGACGTTGAGACGGTTGACAAGATTTCCTAACGCCATGCCCTCAGCCGCTGCAATCCCGATGTCGGTGAGTTGGCCTTCGGTCTTTGCCGACTCGAGAAAGACTTCGAGTCCCTCTCGAAACGAGGGGTCTCCAAAGTCGCTGAGTCCATTTGCGAGTTGGCTCGCCTGAGCGAGTAGTGCATCGATATCTGTTGACATAAGACCCCCCGGTGTCGTGCGAACGGTAGTCGGTGGTCATCGTTGTCAGTGCCCGTCGTGTCTGTGTAGCCGGCGATTTCTCAGTCCTGACTCAGGTTGAGAGACCGGACAACGTCTCGGGGCCGACTGGGGCCATACGCTTCTTGTCTGCCGGAGACG
>JBIIGP010000269.1:0-2865 GCA_044236415.1 Acidimicrobiales bacterium
GCTGGCGTCGATCGTGTCTTTCAATCAACGATGAATCGCGATCGCATCATGAAACAAATGGCAGAGAACGCGTCGCTCTTTGAAAATGAAGTTGAAGGCGAACTCGAGGGCGAGACCGTTGAACAGATGCGTAAGCGTGCTGAAGCTGCGGACCGTGGAGAATTCGGTTCACCCGAAGCAGTCATCACGCATGCAGTTGATGTCGCAGACGTTGTCGGTGTGAAGAAAGCCGCTATGGCTGCTCATCGCAGTCAGATCGGACCTGATTCTTTCTTCTTCAAAATGCCAGACGAGGTTTTCGCTGCAGCATTTGGGACCGAGTGGTTTATTGCGCTTGAGAGCAGCCGCGCCGAGGGCGAACCCTTCGGCACATCACTTTTCGTCTGAAGATTCAGTCGTTGAAGTCGAACTGCACAACGGTGCGTGAATCGAGATACGGGGCGATGTGCGTCTGAATAATTCGGGCGTGTTCATCGTTGTCGCGATAGGCGAGGTAGCCCTCCGCGTTGTCGAACTCGGCAACGACGGCGAATTCGTAGTTCCCGTCGTTGATTCCAGCATCGCTGCCGTAGGAGTAGCGCCGAAGTTCGGGAAGCAACGCGGGTAGGCCGGAAAGCGCTTCTTCGAGGGCTGCGACGTGTTCGGGCGAGGACTGGGAATTCCAACGAAAGTTCACAACGTGACGAAACATGGCGCCACGCTACCGCCGCGCTCGAAGGTCGGCGGTGCGTTACTGGTTCGGTTCGAGTCCGTCTTCGGGCATGAGGCCGCTTAGGTCGCCGCCACCACGAAAGACATGTCGATTTTGATCTGATCGCACAACGAGTGCATCGCCGGAAAGAGTCCGACTTTCGACAACATCAACCATCTCTAAGAACACTGGTTCCTGCGGGAATGGGTCCATCAAGAGTGTGAAGGCGACGCACTCCCAATCGAGGCGATCAGTTTCGGGTCGGCGCACGACGACAAGGTCGGCAGAGAGCAACGGCACTTCTTCGCCGTTCACGGTCATCGACTCGAGCGTGACGTTGATTGATTTCATGTCAGGCAGTGGTCGTAAGAATTTCGACGCCAGTGCCGGTCACCACAATCGTGTGCTCGAACTGTGCGGTTCGACTGCCGTCGGCAGTAACTGCCGTCCAGTCGTCGTCCCAAATCTTGTGCTGGCCCGTGCCCATGGAGATCATTGGCTCAATCGTGAAGACCATGCCCGGTTCCATGATCGCGGTCATGCGGGGTTCGTAATAGTGAGGGATCTGAAGATCGGTGTGGAATTGCTCGCCGATTCCGTGGCCAACAAATGCGCGCACAACTTCGTAGCCGTTGGCGACGGCATGCGTTTCAATTGCTCGGCCAATATCGGAGAACGGTCGACCGGGCGCAACAGCGGCGATGCCGCGATCAAGGCATTGGCGAGTGACTTCGATGAGCCGCTTCGACGCGTCGTCGACATTGCCGACGCAATAGGTGGCATTGGTATCGCCGTGCACGCCGTCGAGCCAGATGGTGACATCGAGATTCACGATGTCACCATCGCGCAGCGGCCGGTCATCGGGGATGCCATGACAAATAACTTCGTTTACCGAAGTGCAGAGCGATTTCGGATAGCCCCGGTAATTGAGTGTGCTCGGGTAACCGCCGCGATCGATATAGGCCTGATGCACAACTGCGTCGATTTCGTCGGTGGTCACGCCAGGGGCGATGACGGCAGCGCCAATGTCGAGGACCTCGGCGGCAGCGTGGCCGGCTCGACGCATGCGCTCGATGAAGGCAGCGTCTTTGATGCGCTCCTCGGGCCGACGAGTGACGTTCCCGGACTCGGCGTACTCGGGGCGGGGGATCTCAGCCGGAACGGTGCGCATGGGGCTGATGAGCCCCGGTTGGAGTTGTTCCTTAGCGTCGCGGTGACAGCGCTTGAATTTCTGCCCACTGCCACACCAACACGGATCGTTTGCCTTCAGCACGGGACGAGTCTACGGGCGGGGTGGACTGGCGCGACCGGCTCGGGGCGGCAACCATGAAGGGCCATGTCGATTATTCGCATCAATGCCATCACGGTTCCGGCTCAGGCCGGCGACGAGCTTGCCCACCGATTTGCTGCCCGCGCTGGTGCGGTCGATGGAGCCGATGGCTTTGAGGGCTTTGAACTCCTTAAGCCCACCGATGGTCGTGACCAGTGGCTCGTGGTCACTCGCTGGCGTGACGAAGACGCATTCAATGCGTGGGTTGCATCGCCGGCATTCGCCGATGGACACCGCGGCACCGAAGGCGCACCTGCCGCAGGCGGACACCCTGGTGGGCATCCCGGCGGCCATCCCGGAGCTGGTGGCGGTGAACGCCCCGTGGGCGTTGGCGCCGAAATCTGGGCCTACGAACCCGTTATCTCTGTCGATCCGTCGAAGTAACGCGAGAATCTCCCAATGCTTCGAAGCATTCATGAGTCCTTTTCGTGGTTCGTCATCATCGGCAACGCTCTTGCCGGCAGTTGGGCATTAGCGGCCAACTGGATTCAGCCACTTCGTACGCGCGCACTTTGGTGGTTCATCGTTATTGTTGAACTGAGCATCTTTGTGCAGGTGGGTATTGGTGTGGCCATGGTCGCGGGCCAGGGAATCAAGGCACCGAAGTTCCACATGTTCTATGGCTTCGTAGCCATCATCGTTGTCGGCCTCATCTACAGCTACCGCCATCAGTTGTCGCAGAAGAAGTATCTGCTCTACGGATTCGGTGGATTGTTCCTGATGGGGCTCGGCATCCGAGCGATGTTGGTCGGCGCAGTCAGCTGAGTTTTAGACGGGCTCTCGGTTGAGATGCCATTGCACTTCAATCACTTGACCAAGTCGAAGTGGACCTGACGCGATCACG
>JBIIGP010000270.1:0-2864 GCA_044236415.1 Acidimicrobiales bacterium
GGTCGAAGACCAGCCCAGGTTCCGAGGATGTCGTCGGTCGTCACGGTTTCAGTGATCGAACCGTTGAGGGCTCGAAGCAAATACTCGACGTCATTTTCGTTGCACTGGGGATCGTCGATCGGTCCGGTGTAATCGGTGTCGGTTGTGCCCACGAAGGTGAACTGGCCCCACGGAACAACGAACACTGATCGCTTATCGCCAGGAACGGGGATGACAGCAGCGACGGTGTTACGAACCTTCGACCATGCAACCGTGATGTGCACGCCCTTAGCGGGTCGAATCGAACGTGGGTGCTCGGCCTCATCAAGGGCACGAACATCGTCAGACCAAACGCCGGCGGCATTCACGACGGCTTTGGTCGAAACGGTGAAGGTTCGACCATCAGCCTTGACGACGACTCCGTTGACGTTGCCGTTCGAGTCTTTCTGGAGATCAACAACCTCGGTTCGGTTGACCAGCGTCGCTCCGAATCGCAGCGCCGCGGTACGGGCAACAGTCACAACCAAACGAGCATCGTCGGCCTCAGCGTCGTAATAGAGATACGAAGGCATCAACTTGTCGGCCGGAAGGGTGGGGAACCACTCGAGTGCTTGCTTTTTTGAAACTCGCTTATGCATCTTGCCGATACGAAGACCGCCGGTGAGGTCGTACATCCACATCGCGGTGCCCATGGCCCGAGCGAGCTTGCGGTTCACGACACCCTTGGTCGAGAAGATCGGGATCAGGAACGGAAGGACCTTGACGAGATGGGGAGCGTTGCGGCGCAGAATCTGGCGCTCAGCGAGTGCTTCATAGACGAGGCGAACATCGCCCTGTTGGAGATAGCGGATTCCGCCGTGCACGAGCTTCGATGACTTCGACGATGTTCCAGAGGCGAAGTCATCACGCTCGATGAGGGCGACCCGAAGCCCCCGCGATGCGGCATCAAGTGCGCATCCGACGCCGGTGATGCCGCCGCCGATGACGACGACATCAAAGTCGGTGGATTCCAAGCGGCGAAGGGCATCGGAACGGTTGAAGGCGTTAGAGATCATCGTTGCGAGCCTAGAACGGACCAACTCAGAACGCCTGATCGCCTGACCTGCGGAAACGGCGGCCGTGAGCCGGTCCGAATTCGGTTTGTGTCATCGGGCAGAGGGGGTCAATACTCCTCTTTCCCTATTCGCCCGCTCCGCAGGAGCCGTTCTGCACCTATGAACCACACTTGGCATTCCTTGGCCGCCTGCACGGGTATCGACCCCGAGATCTTCTTTCCTGACCCCGAAGACGATGACGACGCCATGCCGGCGAAGATCGTTTGCGGTCAGTGTGATGTCCGCGAAGCCTGCCTCGAGCACGCCTTGGCCGTTCGCGAGAAGGACGGCGTATGGGGCGGCGCTACTGAGCGCGAGCGGCGTCGGATGATCCGTCAACGTCGTCGGACGGCCTGACCATGGAGTGGCCGGTAGTTCTTTCGACGCTTATCGCCGGCACTGACCTTTCTGCGGACCAAGCCTCAGAGGCTCTGCGCGAGATCCTCGCTGGCGAGGCCACCGATGCTCAGATCGCTGCGTTCCTGATTGCGCTCCGCATGAAGGGCGAATCGATCACCGAAGTGTCGGCCATGGTCGACGCGATGCTCGAAACCGCCGCACCCATCGAACTCCCGTCTGGGCCCGATGCCATTGACATCGTTGGAACGGGCGGAGCGCCAAGCCGACGCGCACATGCATTGAATGTCTCGACGATGGCGAGTTTCGTCGCGGCTGGCGCAGGTGCTCGCGTGGTGAAGCACGGCAACCGCAAGGCGTCGTCAACCTCGGGATCATTCGATCTGCTCGAGATGCTTGGTGTGCCGCTTGAACTCGATGGCCCCGGAGTCGCGCACTGTGTGGCCGAGGCGGGGATTGGTTTTTGTTTCGCTCGTTCATTCCATCCGGCGATGCGACACGCTGGCCCAGTGCGCACACAGCTTGGCGTGCCGACGGTGTTCAACTTTCTTGGTCCGCTTTCGCACCCCGCACGAGTGCAGCGCCAGGTCATCGGTGTGAGTGATGCGACTATCGCACCAATCGTTGTAGGCGTCCTTCAGAAACGGGGAGCGCCGCGCGCACTTGTGGTCACCGGTGACGACGGCATGGACGAGTTCACGACAACGACGACCACCACGGTGCATGAACTACGTGATGGCGACGTCACGACTTCTACCTTCGACCCACGTGACGTTGGCATTGCGCTTGTGTCGGCTGATGCTCTCGCCGGCGGTAGCCCAGAAGTAAATGCTGCGATTGCTCGGCGGGTCTTCGCCGGTGAACACGGCGCCTATCGCGACATTGTGTGTCTCAATGCTGCAGCCGGTCTCTTTGTTGCTGGTGTCGTTGATGACATCGCCACCGGTGTCGTTAATGCGCAAGCATCGATCGACTCGGGTGCCGCAGCGACTGTGCTCGATCGATTGATCAGCGCCGCGAACGACGCGACGAAGTAACGAAGTCGCTGTCGTCGACGGCCAGGCCCTTTCGCGGGCGAAACGAGCGAAGCGCGGGAAGTGTTGAGGCCAGCACGCCGTCGCAGTGATCAAGGGTGAGATCGGGCGCGTTTTTGTCGAGCCATGAGGCGATGCACCCGAGTTCATCGGCGAGTTCCCGCTGGAGCGGAGCGATGGGGCCACTGTTGCCAACGTTCTGTTCCGTTGTCGTTGCGGGTAGACCCAGGCTCGGTAATTCCCCTTCGCCCCAGGCTGATTGCAGGCGGCCATGGTCGAGTGCGACACCGCCCAAGGAGCCGAGGTCGATGTGGATGTGGCCGGCTCGGCGGAGTTGATCGAATCTGCGCTGGCGGTTGATGGCGCCGGCCAATGCACCTGCTCGGTCGCGAACGTCGGC